>JBKPJS010000686.1:0-4746 GCA_046730815.1 Acidobacteriota bacterium | reverse complement strand
GCACGACGAGACTCGCGTAAAGATTCGGTTTACCGTCTGTCTTTGCCACTGCGGCAACTCGTTCTTTTGCGGTAGATCGCTTCGTGTGCGCTTTTTTCTTTACGTCAGCAGGAACCTTCTTTCCCGTGGGTCGCTTGGTGGGCTTTGCAGATCGAGAAGCCATCTTTGCTCTAATCCTCCGTTGCAGGGCGAATGCTAATCACTACCGATTTCGATACCGGCGTGTTGCTCTTTAAAGCAACGTTGCGCACCGGTACTAAAACGTTTGCTTCCGGGAAGTAAGTCGCGGCACAGCGCCGTGGAATATCGTAGGGCACAATAACAAATCGCCGCGCAATTCGCTCTTCGCCTTCGAAATGGCTGACCAAGTCTACAACTTGTCGCGCGTGCAGGCCCGCCGCGGCGATATCTTCCTCGTTAAGAAAAACAACGCGTCTGCCGTTACTGATTCCACGATAGCGATCGTTGGGGCTGTAGACCGAAGTATTAAACTGATCGTGACTGCGAATTGTCATCATCAAAAACTGATCGTGAGCAAGATTGTGCTGCGGCAACTCGTGAATCGTGAAGTGGGCCTTGCCGCTCGCGGTGTTGAAAACTCGATTGCGCGCGGCGTTGGGCAGGTAGAATCCGCCCGGCTGGCGCACGCGTACATTGTAGTCGTCAAAGCCCGGCACGACTCGCTCGATCGCATCACGAATGTTGTCGTAGTTACTAACGAGGCCTTCCCAATCGACGGTAGTGCGATGCTCGAGTGTGGCTCTCGCAAGCCGCGCCACGATCTGCGGTTCGCTCAGAAGCTCTGTCGACGCAGGCCCGAGTGAACCGCGAGACACCTGCACGACACCCATCGAGTTTTCGGTAGTGACAAACTGTGGGCCAGTCGACTGGACGTCAACCTCCGTGCGACCAAGGCACGGAAGAATCAACGCACGATCGCCGGTTATCAAGTGAGAACGATTCAATTTGGTGGAAACCTGAGCGGTCAAGCGACAGCGCCGCAAGGCAGCGGCTGTAAACTCGGTATCAGGAGTGGCGGAAAGAAAGTTACCGCCAAGCGCAAAAAATACTTTGGCCTGGCCGTCGTGCATCGCCTGGATCGCTCTGACAGTGTCGAATCCATGATTCCGAGGCGGGTTGAAATTAAACTCGGAGCCAAGCTTATCCAGGAATAGGGCTGTGGGTCGCTCCCAAATGCCAACCGTCCGATCGCCCTGCACGTTGCTATGGCCACGCACGGGACACACCCCCGCGCCACGCTTTCCAATCTGACCGCGCATGAGCATCAGGTTAACGATCTCCTGAATGTTTGAGACCGCGTTTCGGTGCTGCGTCAGGCCCATTGCCCAACAAAAGATCGTGCGCTCGGATTCGACAAAGATTCGCGCCGCTTGTTCGATCTGTTCCTTTGTGACTCCGCTTTGTTCAACGATGTAGGTCCAGGAGACATCTCGTAGTGCGGCAGCAAACTGTTCGAAGCCGGTTGTGTACTGCGCGATGAAATCGCGATCGAGAGACTCTTCGCGCGCCAGCACCGCTTTCATGATCCCTTTCAACAACGCCACGTCGCCATTGATTCGCACCTGAAGAAACAGATCCGCCAGTGCGGTGCCTGAGCCGAGCAGCCCGAGAACATGCTGCGGATGTTTGAAGCGCGTCATCCCGACTTCCGGCAGCGGGTTGATATGGACCAGCTTGCAGCCGTTTCGTTTTGCATGCTCCAGCGCCGTCAACATGCGCGGGTGATTCGTGCCCGGATTTTGTCCGATTACAAAGATTGCCTCGGCCGTGTTGAAGTCTTCGAGCGTGACAGTCCCCTTCCCAACGCCGATCGTTTCGCCCAGTGCCGACCCACTCGACTCGTGACACATGTTCGAACAATCGGGAAGATTGTTGGTGCCGAACTGGCGCACGAAGAGTTGATAGAGGAACGCAGCTTCGTTGCTGGTCCTGCCGGAAGTGTAGAAGATGGCCTGGTCCGGATAGTTTAGCGAATTAAGCTCAGCGGCGAGCAGTTCAAAAGCGTCGTCCCAGCTCACAGGTTCGTAGTGACTCGCGCCACGATGCAGCAGCATCGGATGAGTGAGTCGTCCCTGTGCCCCAAGCCATTGATCCGACTGTTCCAAGAGTTCGGCAATACTCCATTGTTGAAAGAACTCGGGAGTGACGCGCTTGGTGGTCGCTTCGTCGGCAACGTGCTTTGCGCCGTTTTCACAAAACTCGAAATGCGAGCGTTTCTGATCAGGTTCCGGCCACGCGCAGCCCGGACAATCCACACCGCCGGATTGATTCACTTTCAGCAGCGTGCGCACGCCGCGAATTAGCCCCGTCTCCTCTGAGAGAGCTTTGACCGTAGCAACTATGGCTGGCACTCCGCCCGCAGCCTTAACTTTCTTTGATTGATCGGACATCTGATACACAGATTACACAGATTTCACTGATTTCGAAAATCAATGTAATCTGTGTAATCTGTGTTAAAAGCCCTACGAGGAAAAAACTAATATGACCTTTTTGCGTCCCCTTCGCCTGCTACTGTGCCTGGCAATCTTCGTAAACATCGTCAACGCCCAAATCAAGCCCGGCCGCGATCCGAATCAACCGATCGATCAGGAATACACGAACAAGATTCGCGAGTATACAACCGCGCCTTATTTTAACTCGCCCTTGACCGACTACCTGCCTAGTTCGCCTGACGTACCAACTCCCAAAGCCGTACTCGGCGACGTGGCGGGCGCGCCTGGCAAGTTGCCGTATGCCGAAGAGGTTTACAAGTACATGCGCATGCTGGAGCGTGCAAGCCCGCGAGTGAAAGTATTTTCAATCGGGACGACGGAAGAAGGCCGCGAGATGATCGCCGTCGCGATCGCTTCCGAACAACTCATTTCAAAACTCGAAGAGAATCGCGCGCGTCTCACGAAGCTTGCCGATCCGCGAACGATCAACATGGATGAGGCCGAAGCTGACCGTTTGGTGGCTGCTTCGTTTCCCATTTATTACATAACAGGCACCATTCACTCGACTGAAACGGGCTCGCCAACGGCACTGATGGAACTCGCTTACCGTCTCGTCGTCGACAACAGCGCTTACGTCAAATCAATTCGCGACAGTGTCGTGACTTTGATCACGCCAGTGGTTGAAGTTGACGGCCGCAATCGCATGGTCGACGTGTACAACTGGCATTTGGCCCATCCAAACCAAAACTGGCCTTCGCTCGTTTATTGGGGACACTACGTTGCACATGACAACAATCGCGATGCGATCGGCCTCTCTTTGAAGCTCACGCGCAACGTGATGAATACCTATCTCACGTGGAAGCCGCAGGTGCTGCACGATCTGCACGAATCAGTTCCCTATCTCTACGACAATACGATCGGCGATGGTCCATACAATGCGTGGGTTGATCCGATCCTAACTGACGAGTGGCAGATGATCGGCTGGAACAACGTGTCGGAGATGACGAAGTTTGGCATGCCGGGAGTTTTTGCGCATGGCAACTTCGACACGTGGTCGCCTGGTTATCTGATGTTTATCGCGGCGACTCATAATGGCATTAGCCGGTTGTACGAAACTTTCGGCAACGCGGGCGCCGACACGCTCGAACGGTCCTTGTCGCCGAGCGAATATCAACGTACCTGGTATCGACAAAATCCTCCGTTGCCCAAAGCAAAATGGTCACAGCGAAATAACAACAACTACCAGCAGAGTGCGCTGCTGACGTCGCTCTATTACTTCGGGAACAACAGCAAGCTCTTTCTCAAAAATTTTTACATTAAGAGTAAACGCTCAATCGACAAGCCGAAAAACGAAGGCCCGGCGGCTTACGTGTTTCCGGCAGACGATGTGAGGCCGGGCAATCAAGCGGAACTGCTGCGAACGCTTCACGCTCAAGGTGTTGAACTCAGCAAAGCAATCGCGCCGTTCACTGTTCCAGTACGAAAGAAAACGGGTTCCGGCAGCAACGCCCGACCATCTGCGAGCCCGTCTCCAGGCGCTTCCCCAACGCCGGCGCCAAAAACTGAGGATCGCACTTTTCCCGCGGGTAGTTACATCGTCCGCATGGACCAGCCATACAGCCGCATTGCCGACGCTTTACTCGACTATCAATACTGGGCGCCGAACGATCCGCAAACGGACATTTACGACGACACCGCCTGGACGATGGGTGAGCTCGCGAACGTCGAAGTTGTGCGCGTAGTAGATCCCAAAGTGCTGCAAGCTGCGATGGAGCGCGTGACTGGTGACGTGAGATCTGCGGGCGGCATCTCGAGCAGCGGTACGGTCTACGTGATCAATCACAACGCCGACAACGCACTCGTTACGCTGCGTTATCGTTTGAAAGACGTCGAGATGGAAGCGGCGGAAGAACCGTTCGAGGCTGCGGGACGAAAGTTTAATCGTGGTTCGTTCATCATTCGCAAGGCCGCCGGCGACGATCTGCGGCGAGTGGCAAATGAACTCGGGGTGCAGGTGTATGCAGTAGCAGATGCGCCTTCAGTCAAAACCCACCCGGTCAGAGCGGCGCGGATCGCGATGATGCACACGTGGCTATCTACCCAGGACGAAGGTTGGTACCGCGTCGGCCTCGATCAGGTGCAGGTGCCTTTTGCATACATCAGCACGCAGGACGTTTCGCGCGAGCCGAATTTGAAGAGCAAGTACGACGTGATTCTGTTTGCTCCGGTAGGTCGCGGTGCACAGGCGATCATTAACGGTCTGCCGATGTATGGAAATCCACTTCCATGGAAG
>JBKPJS010000685.1:0-7783 GCA_046730815.1 Acidobacteriota bacterium | reverse complement strand
TTGAAGGTCATTGTTGGCTATGCTACAGTGCGTCTTGGCTTACGGAGGCTTAATCCACCTCGGCAAACAGCCCCAACCGAATAAGTAACCTCTTTTAGTTCAAAAACTTGCAATCCGCGCGGAACAGGCGCTCAAGGCTTTACTCTCCAGGTAAATATCCCGCCCCCGGCCTTCGATAAAGAGTCGCAAAATGGCAGACACACCAATCCTGTTGCGTGAACAGCAATACCACCAAATCAAGGCTGTCCTGGCGCGATTGCGGATGGACTCGTCAGCCAAGGTAGTTTTCCTGGTAGACAAGGACGGTCAGGAGATCGCATCGCAGGGTGAAGTGGGAAATCTTGACACAACCAGCTTGGCATCACTCGCGGCCGGCAACGTCGCGGCCACGGGCGGAATGGCTCAACTGATCGGGGAAAAGGAATTTCCGACGCTCTCGCACGAAGGTGAAAAGGACAGCATCCATATTTCCGTCGTCGGCAGGCTGTTGCTCGTAGTCGTCTTTGATGAGCGTTCGAGTCTCGGCCTCGTGAAACTCCGCAGCAAGCAGGTTTCTCATCAGCTCGCGAAAATGTTCGAGGAGATTGCTGCTGGAGACTATGACGACCTCGATTCACCTTTCGCCGGAATCACCGACGAGGATATCGACAGTCTTTTCAGCTAACGGCACCCGCTATGACCTTTATCAATTACGCTTCCAGAGAAATCAACTGCAAGATCGTCTACTACGGCCCAGGTCTGTGTGGTAAGACGACCAACTTGCAGTACATCTTCGACTCGACCGCGCCGCAGGCGCGCGGCAAGCTGATCAGTCTTGCAACGGAAACCGACCGCACGTTGTTCTTCGATTTCATGCCGCTCGAGCTCGGCACGGTGCGCGGCTTCAAGACGCGTTTTCATCTCTACACAGTTCCCGGCCAGGTTTTTTACGATGCTTCGCGCAAGCTGATTCTGAAGGGTGTCGACGGAGTTGTTTTTGTGGCTGATTCTCAGGAAGAGCGGATGGATGCGAATATCGAGTCGTTGTACAACCTGGAAGAGAACCTGCAATCGCAGGGTTACGATTTGATGAAGCTCCCGTACGTGCTTCAGCTCAACAAGCGCGACTTGAACAATATCGTTCCGGCTGAGGATCTGGCGTCTGAATTACAGCGCAAGGGCGAGCCTGTTGTCGAGGCAGTGGCTTCCACGGGCCAGGGCGTTTTTGATACTTTGAAAGCGGTCGCGAAACAAGTCCTTACCGAACTACGCAAAGGCTGAGGCATAAATAGACAGGATTACAGGATTTACAAGATTGACAGGATTCAATCCTGTCAATCTTGAAAATCCTGTAATCCTGTCCATTTTTACCGTAGCTCTTCGAGCGACTTGAGCATCAACAGCCCGTCACCGCCATTGGAATAATACTTAGGCAGCCGCTGAGTGATGGAGTAACCGAGACTCTCGTAGAGTTTTTGAGCGGCGGTGTTAAGTGTTCTGACCTCGAGACGCACCAGTCTCACGTTGCGTTTGCGGAAGCCATCTTCAACCTGCCACATCAGTCTCTTCGCCAGATTGCGCCGCCTGTGTTCCGGCGCGACGCCAACAGTAGTTACGTGCCCGGTGTGATCCGGCTCGACGAGCCCGATTACGAATCCTGCCATGATGCCACCCATTGTCACGGCGCGGAACGACACTGACTCCGGTGCAGTCAAAAGGTAGTCGAAGGTTTCGCGGCTGTAAGCCTCACCGTCGATGAAGCAGCGCTGATCGAGCCGCCAACACTCGTCGAGTTGTGAAATGGTGAGCGGGCGAATGTCGTAGCTGGTACCCCAGGAAGGAGTGGGTGTCTTCTCTTTCTCTTCGCGATCGTATTGAAGATCCGACTGAGACCACCAGCGGGAGCGAAATTTCTTTAGTACAGCCATAGCCTTTTTCTTGTGGAGATAAACATCCGGGGTTAGTTTACCACCCACGTTTTTATAACCGCTACAGGATTAACATGCAATCTCCGTAACTGTAAAAGCGGTAGCGTTGCTCGACGGCGTGGCGGTAGGCGCGCAAGATGAAGTCGCGACCGGCGAAGGCGCTGACGAGAATGAGCAGGGAAGAGCGTGGCAGGTGAAAGTTGGTTAGGAGTGCGTCAGCAATGCGGAAGTTGTAGCCGGGTTTAATTGTTAGAGTCGCCACACCCTTGCCGGGCAGAATTTGGCGATCCTCTGTGGCAGACGATTCGAGCGCGCGCATAGTGGTGGTCCCGACGACGATGATTCGTCCACCATTTGCACGCGCTTCGTTGATTGTTTGTGCGGCTGACTCAGAGATCTCGTAATGTTCGCCGCTGACTGTGTGTTGGGCCACATCGTCAACACGAACAGGTTCAAAGGTTCCGTATCCGACGTGAAGAGTGATCTCGGCGAGCGAGGCGCGTTTAGCAACGTCGGCGAATACTTCTGGAGTGAAATGCAGACCAGCGGTCGGAGCAGCAATCGCACCACGATGTTTTGAGTAGACTGTTTGATAGCGCTCACGATCTGCTTGAGAGTCGCCGGAAGGTCGTTTGATGTACGGCGGAAGTGGAGTTGAGCCAAGCTCGGCGAGCGTGTCTTCAAAAGAACCTTCGCAGTGAAAACGAACCTGACGAAGCTCTGGTCCAGGTTGGTCCAACATCTCCCCGGTTAGTTTTCCATCACCAAAAACTACTCGCGCGCCCTGTTTCAAACGGCCTCCGGGACGGACCAACGCCTCCCAAACCGCAGCATCGATCTCGCGCACGAGGAAAACTTCCACCTGACCACCCGTCTCCTCACGACGACCCGTCAATCGGGCGGGAATGACACGTGAGTTGTTTACGACAACGACATCATTGCGGCGAAGGTGCTGCGTGAAGTCTTTAAAGCTCGAATCAGACCAGGTTTGCTCGTGACGATCGAGCACAAGCATCCGCGAAGCATCACGCGCGTCGAGCGGAGTCTGGGCGATCAATTCTGCCGGCAACTCGTAATCGAAATCCGCGATCTTCATCCGTGTTTATCGGTGGCTGAAGGATGCTCGTAATGGAACACTGCCGTGAGTTGAGCGCCAAAGAGTAGGATCAAACTCGAAACGTAGCTCCACGTCATCACAGCCACAACAGCGCCAACTGATCCATAGATCTGATCGTAGTGAAAGTAGTGTAGGCTCACCGCAAAGATGTACTTCGCTATCTCCCACAGCAGTCCTGCCAGAAACGCGCCTGGCAAAGTATCTCTTAACGTAACTTCTGCGCGCGGCATGAAGCGATAGATGAGGACGAAGAGTGCCACAGTGACCAAATAACTCACGCTCGCAAACAGCACTTGCCAAAACGCGCTGCCGACTGACGCGAGCAACGTGTATCGCTCGATCTGCCGCGGTGAGAACCTGCCGGCCATTTCACGAAGCGCAACCAGCAAAGACGTGACCAGAACGGAAGTCGCGAGCAGCAGTCCCACCAGTCCAACCATTCCGATTGTCAGTGCCCGCCCGTGCAGGAAAGTTCGCGAGACCGCGCCCCAGATGCGATTAAGTGCTCGCTCGATCACGGCAAACACCCACGAGCCAGCCCAGAAGACGACGACGATGCACGTAGCAATCGCTCCGAACCCTAAATCTGAAAACGCTTCAATCGTATCGCGTAGAAACTTACTCGATCCCGGATAGACGTCGACTGCGTGCGTCAGCAGTTGGCTACCAGCGGCGAGCTTGTTGCTGAGCGCGAAAAGCAGGAGCAGCGCGGGGAAGAGGGTCATCAGGCCGAAGTAGCTCATGGCCGCAGCAGAAGTGAAGAGGTCGTTTTCATGAAACTGGTGGAGGGAATGGCCGAGCATCGATCGCCACGGCGAACGGTTCCGAACGCCGAATGAGCCACGCGTAAATGAAAGCCAACGCCTCATGAATTTAGCCGCAGATGAACGCGGATTAACGCTGATTCAGTGGGGGTCGAACAGGCTGGGTAGTCTAGCGCCGGGGATCTTAATGCCGAAATGTTCGTACGCGAGCGGCGTTGCCAGGCGCCCGCGCGGCGTGCGATCCAGAAATCCAATTTGAATCAAATAGGGTTCGATGATCTCCTCGATAGAGTCTTTCTCTTCGTGAATGGAGGCGGAAATCGTACCCAGGCCGACAGGTCCGCCGTTAAATTTTTCAATTATTGTCAGCAACAATTTGCGATCCATTTCATCGAGACCATAAGTGTCGACTTCCATACGATTCAACGCGTGGTTCGCCACCTCCTGGTTGATACGCCCGTCGTAATCCACTTCCGCATAATCGCGCACACGACGAAGCAAACGGTTGACAATGCGTGGCGTGCCGCGAGAGCGTCGCGCAATCTCACGCGCTCCTTCGTTATCGATCTCCACGCCGAGGATCTCAGCGGAACGTTTACAGATCACTTCGAGATCTTCGTGCGGGTAGAAGTCGAGGTGGAAGACGATGCCAAAACGCCCGCGCAGAGGAGCCGTGATTAGACCGGCTCGCGTCGTAGCACCGATGAGTGTGAACTTCGGCAACTCGAGTTTGATGGAACGTGCTCCGGCGCCCTGGCCGATCAACAGGTCGAGATTGTAGTCCTCCATCGCCGGATAAAGTTTTTCTTCCAGCGCCGGCAGGAGACGATGAATCTCGTCGATGAAAAGCACGTCGCCTTCCTGGAGGTTTGTCAGCAAGGCGGCGATGTCGCCTGTCTTCTCGATCGCTGGGCCGGCGGTCGATTTCAGCTCCGCGCCCATTTCGTTTGCGATGATGTTAGCGAGCGTGGTTTTGCCCAAACCAGGAGGACCCGTCAGCAGTACGTGATCAAGCGCTTCACGGCGCGCGCGTGCGGCTTTCATGTAGACGCGGAGGTTTTCCTTAACCTGACGCTGGCCGATGTACTCCTCGATGCGATTCGGGCGCAGCGTGAGATCGAGTTGCCGATCCTCTTCGCTTGGCAGGCTTTCTTTCACGCGCGCTGATATTGACTCAGGAGCCATGCTGATTTCAAACTCGTGCCAGTTTCTTGAGACTGCGCCTCAAGACGGATTCGACGGTGATCTCGCCGCCTTCGCTCAATGCTGCATCGATTGCTTTTTCCGCCCCCGATCGTTGATACCCAAGATTGAGCAAGGCCGACAGGGCATCCGCGCGAACAGTGTCTTCGGTTGTTTCGGCGCTGACTTCCGGTTTCGCTCCCAATTCTTCTTCGAGTTGAGCGGACGACAACTCGGCGACTTTTTCCCGCAGTTCCACAATCAAACGCTCGGCGGTTTTACGACCAACACCAGGGATCAGCGTGAGTCGCGCGAGATTGTTTGTTCGGATTGATGCGATTATCTCGTCGGCGCTCATACCTGAAAGTAGAGTGATACCTAACTTTGGTCCAATCCCGCTGACGGTGATGAGTTTTAGAAACAGTTCCCGTTCGCGTGCGGTCTTGAAGCCGTAGAGCTGCAACGTATCTTCGCGCACATGAGTGTAGACCCGAAGCTGGACGTTTGAGCCGGCATCTTCAAGGTCATAAAAAGTCGAGAGGGGAATAGTGACTTCATAGCCAACGCCGCTCACGTCAACGATCACGGAAGTCGCTTGTTTGGAAAGCAGTGTGCCGCTGAGATGCGCAATCATTCGGGCGGGATTGTAGCAAAAAAGTATCGGACCTATAGGACATATATGACCTATTTGACCTATTAGCGTTATACTTGCCGCGACAGGTTCCTTCATGAAGTCCGAGAAAATATCAGAACTAACAACAAGCCGGTTGAGTGTTTACCTTCGCTGTCTCAATGCGCTTCACGCTGCTGGAATCAAAACCATCTCGTCGCAGGCGCTGGCCGAGCAATTCAATTTAAACTCCGCGCAGATCAGAAAGGATCTGGGTTACTTCGGCGAGTTTGGCGTCCGCGGTGTCGGTTATTACGTCGAAGATCTACGCGATCACATCACGAAAATACTTGGTCTCGACAGCCCGCATCGTGTCGGTATTGTCGGTGCAGGACGATTGGGCACTGCGCTCGCTAACTACAACGGATTTGCCAAGTCAAACTTCACTGTGGTCGCCGTGTTTGATAATGATTGGCAAAAGATCGGTAGCAGGATTGGCGACGCGAAGATCGCCGTTCACGATGTGGACCAACTTGCTAAAGTGATTCGCGACGAGTCGATCGACGTGATGGTGATCGCCGTTCCTGCGAAAGCGGCGCAAAGAGTTCTCAACCAGGTCATGTCGGCGGGTATAAAAGCGGTGCTGAACTTTGCGCCGGCATCGTTAACCTCGCGCCGTGGAGTTAAAGTCAAGACGGTTGATCTGACCACGTCCTTGGAATCGCTGTCGTATTTTCTTTCTCAACCTTCAAATAGTGCGGTTACTCAGCCACGAGAGCGCTCACGCAGCGAGGGAAGTTTCCCGCAAAGGCGCAAAGGCGCAAAGGCGGAAAACCTTTAGCTTGTTTATGGATGAGCAAACAGCAAAACAGGATCTGATCCGAGTTTGCCACCTGATGTACGAACGGAGTTATGTCGTTTCGTCTGACGGCAACGTGAGTGTACGCCTCGACGATGGCCGCATCCTCGCGACGCCGACGATGACGTGCAAGGGACGCATGACCGAGGATCTGATCGCAATCACGGATCTCGAAGGCAAAGCGCTCAACGAGCGCAAGGCTTCCAGTGAGCTCGCCATGCATCTCTTGATCTACCGCGAACGTCCGGACGTGAAGGCTGTCTGTCATGCGCATCCACCGCACGGGACAGCATTCGCCGTTGCGGGCCTCGCGATCGATCAACCGATCCTTTCTGAAGTGATCCTGACGCTCGGTTGTGTTCCGCTTGCTGCTTACGGAACACCTTCGACAGAAGAGTTGACGCGAGAGATGCACCCGTTGGTCAAACATCACAACGCGCTGTTGATGGCCAATCACGGTGCGGTCGCCTACGGCTCGGATCTGTGGCAGGCGTGGGATCGTCTGGAGACGTTGGAGCACACCGCCAAGATTGCAATCCTCTCGCGCGTGCTTGGAGGTTCGAAGAACCTTTCACCGGATGCGATCGAGAAGTTGATCAACGTCCGCGAGCAGGCGGGTTATCTTGGCGAGTCAGCGCGCGGTCAAGCTTGCGGATATTTGCGCGAGAGCCCGGCTGAGAACGGCGCCGGCAAGATCTCACTCACCCGTGAAGAGCTGGTGGAATTGTTAAGTCAGGCAGTTAATGGTAAATAATCCGTTTGTAATCCGTGTAATCTGTGGTTAAAACTTCTTTAGGAGCATCTGAATGCAAGAAGCACTCGGAATGGTTGAAACAAAAGGATTGGTGGCAATGATCGAAGCGGCTGATGCAATGGTGAAGGCTGCGAACGTCACGCTCGTTGGTTACGAAAAGATCGGCGCCGGCTTCGTGACTGCGATCGTGCGTGGCGATGTCGCTGCTGTGAAGGCCGCGACTGACGCAGGCGCTGCGGCTGCGCGACGTGTCGGAGAGTTGGTTAGCGTGCACGTGATCCCGCGTCCGCACGGCAGTGTTGACGAAAGTCTTCCAGTCGGGCTGGATCGATAATCAGCATGATCATTGCTCGCATTCTCGGAACTGTTGTCGCAACGCAGAAAGACGAACGATTAAGCGGAAAGAAATTGCTGATCGTGAGACCGATCAACGTAGACGGCAGTGACACGACCGGTTACGTGGTCGCGGTTGACACAGTCGGAGCCGGATTTCATGAGCGAGTGTTAGTTGTCGCCGGTTCGAGTGCGCGGCTGGCGCTGTCTCTTATACACATCTCCGAGCCCACGAGACATTGAGGTCCATCGCGTAT
>JBKPJS010000684.1:0-16204 GCA_046730815.1 Acidobacteriota bacterium | reverse complement strand
CCTCTCAACCGAGAGCGTCTGCTGGTCCAGTCCGGAATTGGAGCTACCAGTTCGTGACTGCCTCGACCAGTTGTCTCTAACGTGGGACCTCCACGCCAATCGCAGGCGTGCTACGAAACATCAAAAGACAACGCCGGCATTATGAATAAATGGCTAAAGCAAAAGATCAACGAGGAACAGGCGCGCTCTTTAGGCTTTTCCCGCTCGGAAACGCTTCTGGTAGGCAAGGACACCGGAAAGCTTTCGCCCTTTGAGGTTCATTCGGTGAGGCCTGTGCGCCGGGTCGATCCTGATGGTCAGCAACGGCTCGATCTGGTTGTCGAAATCACTCAGAGTTGGGTGCCCGAAGGTGGAGAAAAATATCGTGGCGGCAGCACTTTGATTATCGACCTGGAACAGAGTCGTATCCGGTATGTCGTGCGAAAACGTGTGGGGCATGCGCAACGCATCTCCAGTCAACAGGGATTTCGCATGGCGCTCGCCGATACATCCATTCGCAGCAACTACTATGACGATATCACACACGGTCGCGAGCCGTTTGCAATGCTTCACAGAGGCGCATAGGAGACAGCATGGCAGCACGCAAAACGACAAAGAAAGCAAGTAAGAAACGTTCGAGTAAGAAGGCGGCGAAGAAACGTTCGACGAAGAAAGCCGGTTCCAAGACCACCGCCAAAAAACGAGTCACACCAAAAGCCCCGCAAGAGACTGCGTCCAAAAAACCCAAGTCGACCGGGAAGTTCCGTATCAAGGTGCGTATGTACCGTCAGGGCCTGGGCGATTGTTTCCTGATCACGATCCCGCGCAAGAACGGCACTCCGTTTTATGCGGTCATTGATTGTGGTGTGATCCTGGGAACAAAGGATGCGGGTAAGGTCATGACGGAAGTGGTCGAGCACATCATACAGACCACCGGCGGTCACGTTGATCTGGTCGCAGCTACACATGAGCACTGGGACCACATCTCGGGTTTTGGCCAGGCGCGCGAAATATGGACCGATAAGAACAGGCTCACGGTTGGTCAGGTTTGGCTTTCGTGGGCGGAGAATAAGAAGGATCCGCTTGCGGATAAGCTTAGAACACAAAGGGAGAAGTTGAAGATCGCATTGCAGGCTGCAACCTCGCGCATGCGCATGGCAGGAGACGAAGCCGGAGCCCGTGATGTAACGAACCTGCTGGACTTTTTTGGCGCCGCCGGATCTACATCTGATGCCCTCGAGGTGGTGCGAGGACTTTCTAAAGACGTCCGATACTGCAAACCGGAGAATGATCCCGTTCAAATCGAAGGAACCGACGTCAAAGTTTACGTGCTTGGTCCACCTCCTGATGAAAAGCTCATCAAGAAGTACAACCCTTCCAAGCGGGAACCCGAAACTTACGGCATGGACACAATTAATAACTACCTGAATGCCCTCCAGCCGACACTATCCGACACTGACGTTGAAACACCATTCGACGAAGGATTTCAAATCCCTTTGGACATGGCCCAGCAGATGCCGTTTTTTCAGCAACGCTACTGGGGAGAAGATGCCGATTCAACAGAGAAGAGCCAGGCATGGCGTCGCATCGATGGTAGTTGGCTCGACTCTTCGTCTTCGCTGGCTTTACAGCTCGACAGTGCAACTAACAACACGTGCCTGGTGTTGGCCTTTGAACTTGGCGACGGCGACGTACTGCTGTTTGCAGCCGATGCGCAGGTCGGGAGCTGGCTCTCGTGGCAGGATCTGAAATGGAAAGTAAATGGTAATGAAGTGACTGGTCCTGACTTACTGCGACGCACGATCTTCTACAAAGTGGGCCATCACGGTAGTCACAATGCAACGCTTCGCGAGCTGGGACTCGAGGAGATGAAATCTCTCAAGCTCGCCTTTGTTCCCGTCGATCGTGCGATGGCCATCAAGAAGCGTTGGAACCAGATGCCTCTGAACCAACTGATGAAGCGATTGAACGAGATCACCGATGAGAGAGTCGTAAGAATTGATGCCGACATTCCGGCCAAACTAAGCAAGAGCATGGTCCCGGACAAGCTGTTTCATGAAGTGTCACTCTGAAGTTTGCCTCAAAAGTGCGAAATCATCACCGAAACATCTATGCTGCCTTCGTCAATGATCGAAGAATAAATTTCCTGGGTACGATTTACATGATTGTCAGGATTGATCCATCCGCAGATTACACGAAAAGAAATCTGTGGGTGGGTTGTGACGGAAAGCTGAGGGTTCCTTGAGTGTGGTAACGGTAACATTCTTCGACGATCAGAGCATGACGCGGACAAGTGCTGTCGTCGCCACTCCGCTGGCGAAGCTCTTTTCGTATGCGCATCAATGGGCGTTAGCGGAGGAGCGACCAGATTCGGCGACGCTGACTTTCTCGTCGATGCTCGCCGCCATGACCGCGGGCAGCGATCCGCTTTGTGGCTGGCTGCGAGCACATCTCGCGCTGCGCGGTGTGCGTGCGGAATCGATGACGAAGAAACGCAGGTTCAAGACGGAAGCGCTGCCTGTAGAGCTCAACACGACGATTTCGTTCCGGAGCGCATTCGCGAAGGCTCGACAGCTTTGTCCAGAGGAAGCGGAGCACGGACTCGCCGTTCGCCACTTCATGGCCGCGTACGCAGTTGTCCCAGCCTACCACCTCGCAGACTTCTTACGCCTCAGGATCGATCGCCGTGCCTGGTGCATCGCGCTTGCAGAACATTTGGCGTCGACGTTTCCAGAAGAAGAGGACAGGTGGCAGAAGTACGCGCTCGAAGCCACTCCCCTGCCTTCGCTGGGCTTTAACACCGACGCTCCCGAAGGACGCGACCTGCTCAACGTCGATCGTGAAGTCGAAGCCTTCGCTCGGCTGATCGCATCGCGCAACACCGCGACGCCACTGTCGGTCGGCGTTTTCGGCGCGTGGGGATCTGGCAAGAGTTTCTTCATGCGTCGCCTGCGGAAGCGCGTTGCCAGCTTCGCAAGTCTCGGCGAGGAGGAAGGTGCGCAGTCAAAGTATCACGGGCGGATCGCGCAGATCGATTTCAACGCGTGGCATTACAGCGAAAGCAATCTTGCTGCTTCGTTTGTAGATCACATCCTGCGGAATCTCCGCGTCAAACAAGACGAGACCGCCGAGGAATTGAAGGAACGCAGCGAAACCATCGTTAAGCAGCTCGACACTGCGCGACAGGAGCTTGCGCTGCGTGAGAAGGCCGTGGCCGACGCTGAAAATCAAAGAGCACAGGCCCAGCAGGCACTCGCAGAGCTCGATGAAAAGATCGCCGACGAGATCGAAACAAAGAAGGATGAGATCGCAACAGCGAGGTCCGATCTCCAGGAAGCGCAAGACAAACTCGCGCAAGAGCTCACGAAATTACAGACCGACATCGAAGCGGAAATGAAGAAAGTCCCGGCGACGGCCGTTGCGACGCTGTTGCTCAGGAAGCTCGACAATCCGGAGTTTTCGCGGGCGACGAACAGCGTGCGCGATCTGATCGTCGAGGTACAGGCGGCGCGCTCGAGGCGCACACTGATCTTCTACGGTGTGATTGTGCTTGCGATTGGAGCGGCCGCGATAGCAGTGATGCAGACCAACTTCTACGCGCAACTGATCGCGGTCGCAACAGCGGTGACTGGCCTGGCGGCGACGGCCGCTACCTGGCTCAAGAAGCTCAATGCCTTTGCGCAAAATGGCAAAGAGTTCGAAGACGAACAAAACAGGATCAAGAAGGCGATCGAGGACCAGGTCAAGGCTGCGCATAACGACACTGTCTCAACACTGCAAAACTTAGCGGCAACCCGGCTCACCGTCGTAGACCGGCTCAGCGGGCAACTAAAGCAGCTCGAGCAGACACCGGCAACTGCGCGTCTCACACTGGAGACCCTCGAGAAACAACGCGCCATTGAGCTCGAGAAACAGGCTGAGGCCGCCGCCGTAGTCGCAGACAAGAAAGCCGAACTCGCGAAGCTAACGACTGGACTGCTTCTCGACGAGTTTCTCGACGATCGCATCGCGAACGAAAGCTATTTAAAGGAGCTGACCATCTTCTCGCGGATTCGCAACGACTTCGAAACGCTCTCTGATCTGATGACGAAGGCGAACGACGAGTACGTCGCCAGGAAAGTAGTAAACGGAAAGGTCGTCGGGCCGCCAACGGTCAGCCGGATCGTGTTGTACATCGACGATCTCGATCGGTGTCCGGCTAATCGCGTAGTCGAGGTGCTCAAACTGGTGCACCTGCTGCTGGCATTTCCGCTGTTCGTTTGTGTCGCCGCGGTCGACCCACGCTGGATGACGCGGTGTTTGGAAAAGGCTCCTGGTCTGATCAGTGCCGGCGATAAGCCTGAGCTCAATGAGGAAGTCGGCGAACCGGCAACACCTGCTGACTACATTGAAAAGATTTTCCAGATTCCCTTGTGGCTACGGCCGGTGCCTTCCGAACAACGTGCCGCGATCGCCCGAACGCTTCTCGAGCCCTCAAAATCGTCAGACGAGCAGGGATTTTTCCCGCCTGTAAGGACGTCGAGCAAAGGCGTCGCCGTGAGGAGCTCGCACACGCCCGAAGGACCCGAAGGCAGTGGCGGTCCTCAAGTAGAAACCATCGATCCGGACGTTATCTCCGGTCGCGAGCTCCAGTATCTCGATGAGCTCGAAAAACTCCTCAGCGGAAACCCGCGCGCGCTTAAACGCTTTGTCAATACGTATAGATTGGTTAAAACTGCATTATCCGACGTCGAGCTGGCGCAGTTCCTGAAACGATTGACCATGCACGGGGCAACCTACTCCCCGTATCGGATCTGCATGGCCCAGCTCGCGGTGTTGTGCACTCAGCGCACACTCGCACTCAAGCTCGTACAACACGCTGATCAAGCAAATGAGGAGACGAGTCTTGAGGACTGGCTTGCGGAATTCGAAAAGGTTGATGGGGATCTTGCGAAATGTTTTGAGAATGCGCTGAGTGCGGATCTTAAAGCTACGGACATGAAAACGTTCAAAATGTGGCTGGAACGTACGCGGCGTTACTCATTCTACTTGTAATCCATAAATAACACCTCCCTGATTGGACCACCTGATTAACTGAGATGCTCAGGAGGATTCCCTTCACTTGTCTCAGACTTTTCTTCCTGACACGGAGCGTCAACAACCTCAACCTCTACGTGACTATGTTTACGCCAATGCAGAATATAGTTTAGCCATTCATCATCCTGGATTATGTCGAAGACAACCTGCAGATGATTTAAGGTATCCTTGGCATTTGCGAGAGCTTTGGGCAAATTGCCGTCGCCGTTTTTCCAGGCCCGGATGAAGTCAGATGCTGTGCGAATCCCATACGAGGCAAGGCATTGCCGTAAAGCGCAAGGTTTCACTATTGCGGGCTCCGAGGGATCAGCTTGCTTATTCGGCTCAGCGTCTGAGAGGTAAAGATTGTCGCCGACGAGATGTAAATACAGAATAGCTTGATCAATCCAATCCACCAGGCGCGGGACAGGTATTCGAGTTTCCAACATCAGGTCAACAAAGTCGTGATGCGCCAAACCTTCGATGTTTGTTACCCCTTCATCTGCCAGGCGAGCACGGTCGTATACATCTATATCCTGCAAATGAGTGAGTGGATATTCTTCTTTGGCATCAAACACGTTGGAGAAAAACTTTCTCACATACTCACGGATTATGGTCACGCCGCTTTCCGGAAAGATGCCGATCAGGAAAAGTGCCGGCAATACATAAGACTCGGTTAAAAACGATCCGATAACCCACGCGAGTATGATAACCAGGAAGATACGGACCGTAATGCTGCTGTAAGCCTTCGGTTTGAGGTCCGCTCGTGTGTAGCGTAACAGGCTGATGTTGAGGGCAAAAAAGTAAGCGCCGAGAAACGCGAAATTAACACCAGTAGGTCGGGGTAAAAACAAATTCGAGAGGTCGCTTGCCTGATTGATGACGAGGCCTCTGTCGGCCGGTAACAATACCAAAAGCCATCCCAGTGTGATGACCAAGGTCGCCATGAAGATGGGCCAACGTGTACCTCCGATTAAACGTCCTTCCCCGATGTCTTGTTCCGATCCATAAACTTCAGAGAGTTGTCTGCCATATTTTGCCGTTACATCGGTTAACGTCTTGACGTTGGGATCGAGTCGGAAGATCTGCTGGTCGAACCGCTCTCGCAAGGTACCGAGTTGTTGCCTGTCGAATAAAAAATAGAGGAGCGCCGGCAATAAAGAGGCAGTAATGATAAAGATGAACTGAAGAGCGCGACCGAGCAGCAACAGAGACGAGTTGTTGGCGATCAGTTCTCGGCCGCCATTGAAATGGTAGATGACCAGACCAGGCATCGCGATTCCGAACCCCAGAATGAGCAGCAGGCTAAGAGATTGTGCAACTAATCGCTGTGCTACTAACGAACCTCGCCACAACACGAGCCCAATAGCGAGCATGGCAATCAACGTGATAGCTATTCCACCTATCCAAAACAGACGATTAACGCCGGGGTTTTCCTTGGTGAAGCCATGACCTATTGAGAACCCAAAGAAAAGTACTGTGCCAACTGCCGGCAGGAATTCGGCGAACTTGGATCCTACATCCTTCGTCTGTTCCTCTTCGACCCTGATGAGATTTCGTAGTTTCAAATCTCGCAAATCGAAGAAAACTAAATCCGAGGCTTTCAACTTTCGATTCTTCTCGAGCGGCGCCAGCTCAAGCACCCGATTTTCTTTTCCCTTGATCCTCAGACGCTTTGGCGTCAGATTACTGACTAGCTGCACATTGTCGAATGATGAGGTTTTTTCGCTGGACATCTTTTAATCCTGCGATCCTGATTGTGATAAAGCTGAAGGTCAGAATTTCGAGAGTATTGACGGCAGAGTCTCTTGGTCCAATAACGAATCAGACAAGAGACGACGAACAGACTGCACTGGGCCGTGCGCTAAATACGAGACAGAATCTTACGCTTTTGACGTATCAAATACTACCTGGTCGTACCACCCGAGCTTTTCGAAGAACATGCGAGCGAGCGATGACGCTCCTTTTACCGTGTCAATAATCTCTGAAATGCTGCGACGCCCGTCGATTGCTTCATACATCTGCTTCTGTTGCGCATCGATGATAAGAAACAGATCCTGAAACAGGTGGGTTTGGTTCAACAATACTCCCGCGGCACCAGGCGGAAGCCCCTCCTGGACGCACATGGTCCACGTACGACGAATTGGCACGTAGCGCAAATAGCGCTCGCCGTCGAAGCGAACCTTGAATCGATCTTTGTTCACGTCGCTCCGATGGACCACGAAATCGTGGTTAGTCATTAAGCCGCGCCATAATTCTACTGCCGCATACTGGTCACGTTCCGGAAGTGCGGCCAACCTGTTCGCATGGGGTGTTGTCGCAATCGCCCCGCATTGAGGCCGGTAAGGCGCCTGCCAGTACCAACTCCGAAGTATCAAGTCATTGCGTTCGATGAAGTCGAACAACTGCGGCACTGAGTAAGTCCTGTCGCGCGGATTCAGTATTGCATCAACGAGAGCCTCGGCATCCATGGCATCCCTTGAGCCACGCATCAGGGACAACAAGGGATGATGTTGCGGCAGCACCTGCAGGACCGCCGTGAGATCGTCGATCTCTTGTTTCGAAGTACCGATGCCAAGCTTCCGGCAGTATTCCTGAAGCATGTGAACGCCGGTTCGACCGTAAGGCGCGTACACCATCAAGTACATCGCACCTTCGGGACTCAACACCGACCGGAGCGCGCGCAAACCAGCATCGGGATCGACGAGATGATGCAGCACGCCGGTACAAACGATCAGGTCGAAGCTGTGGTCCACGTCGGCGACTTTCTCGATGGGCAGTTGCCGCGTTTCGAGATTGGTCAAGTTGTACTTCTGCTTCAGCGCCTCAGTGTGTTCGAGACTTGTCGGACTGACGTCAATGGCGACTACGCGGGCAGCAGGATGAGTAAGCGCAAACTTTGCGGCTTGCCACGTCCCACATCCGGCCACGAGGACATCGAAATCGGCACGATATTCCTTGTCAGGCCACAGCAGATGATACTCGGCGCGACGAACATTCTCGTCCTGCCACAGGTCGCGAACACGATCCAGATTTTGTAACGGAGGCGGGTAGGGGTGACTGGTGTAGAAGTCACACACCGGATCGGTGCTCACTTTTGCTGTGCCTTCAGAGTTCATTGCAATGGGTGGCGATTATACACCCGCGAATGCACATCGCCACCCATGGATTTCGATAGATCCAGCCACAGATTACACAGATTATCTTTATCTGCGTAATCTGTGGATCGATTCGGATTTACTCATTTCGGAACTGCATCCAACGAGAACAAGTAAAGAATCAAAGCTTCAAGATCGCTTGCTGAGAGGTGTGAGGTTTTGCCGTGAGTGTCCTTGATTACCCTTACATTATTCGCCGCCAACGCGGGGTTGATCTGCCCACCCACAATCAAGGGCGCCAAGTTGTCACTGCCGAGACGATCTATCAACGGCCGTCCATTTGATCCATTCACAAACGGACTATCCAAACTCACGTAGATTGGTCCCATACCATCGCCTGCAAAACCACCGCTGCGGTCTGCCACTGTGATGGGTACCTCAGTGGGAAGATTATTCGCGCCGCGGCGCTGATCGGTTCTTACAGTACGGAAATTGAATCCTCTCTCGCCCGGCAGGAGCAACGGCGAGTCGGGAGGCAACAACAACTCACGCAACGTGTGCGCAAAGCCATAGTGCAGCCAGCGCGGCACGCTGTCCCAAAGAGCCCGCAGGTGTTTCGTGTTACGACTACTGAAATTCTGCGGTGTGCCAACGTCTTGTGGTGGTCCAAAACGTGTGAAGAAATAGTCATTGGTAGGCCGGAAGAACGGACCTTCACCGTCGACCGTCGACTCGCTAATCACTCCGGGCTCGTGAATGTTGTAGTCCTGGAACGTATCGTCGACAACTCCGTTTGTAAGCTTGTTGCCGTTGTGATGACAATCGGAGCAACCTGCCCCACCCTGAGCGACCTTCGTGGAGAAGATCTGCTTTCCGCGAGCAATCTTTGCCGCTTGATCGCTTGTAGGAAACTGGGCCAGCGGATTTGGAAATAGTCTCCGCTCATTCTGCGACCAGAGGATCTGTAGATAAGCCATGTCAAAGTAACCAACCTTAAAAGCTTTCCCGCTTAGATCCGAACGACCGATCGCACGCGAGTTCTCTTCAGTCTTCTGTAAAACGAATTCTTCTCGAGCCTTCATGCGATCGACCTGGTTCGCCTGTGGGAAGAGCGGCGTTGGCGTTCGCTCACCCAGAAGCACTTCGCCATTGCACGCAGAAGCATAGGCCATGAAGTCGTTGTTCAAGCCCTCATACCATTCGGGCCAGTTGTCGGAGATGTCCTTGTTTTGCGGACAAACCTTTACACCACCGACGGCATTTGCCGCAACGTTCCATTGACAACCATCCTGGCGCCCGTCCCAATGACAAAATCCACAGGACTTGTGACCGTCGTCGGAATACGCGGATGAAAAGAACCAGCGCAAACCTTTTTCTTCATCAGTCGCAAACAGTCCCTGACCGTTTCCGCCCTTTTCGGGATCCGGTGTTGATGGTGTGACTCCGACCGGCAGGAATCCCTGGCGCTGTAAATTACCGTTCGCATCGACGCCAAGAAATGAGACGTCTTCAGTCTGCAAGTTAGTTACATAAAGTGTGCGTCCATCTGGCGAAGCTTCTATTCCCTGCGGTGTAATTCCCCCAGTGAACTCAATGTCCAGCGGCGTGAGTAGTTGCGAAGGATCACTTGCGTTCTGATTGATGCGAAATACCTGCACCTTCTCTGAATTCGCCATTGTGACAAACAGTAGATTTCCTCTGATTGTCATCTGTTCCGGACCACTACCCTTAATTATCTTTTGCGCGTCGGCGTGATCGTGCAGATCTACAAATAGTCCTGGTGTGACGAGTTGGGAAATATCACGTCCCTCGTCGACGTACCGGTAAACAAACAAGTTCGTACTGGTGTCGAAGATGTTCAATTCACTACCAAGATCATCGAACGTCGTGGCTTTGGTAGCGTCAGACATAACCGGCAGGTAGCCGAGTGGCTGGCCGTTGTTACGTATCGCAATTCCATTGGCGTCCTTGGTTGGTACTCCGTGACCGCTTTCGGGTTCGTTCAGTCGAGTATTAGTTTCCTGACCAGATACTATCCCCCAACGTCCTGCGATTTTTACGTCCGTCGAAAGCCCTCCTACCGGCAGCACCTTTACCAACGTATTCGCATCACCTTCGACGTTGATGGCGGCGATGGTATGGCCCAATGTGTTGGCCACGTAAAGAGTTCTACCGTCGGCGCTGAGATCCAGGTCGCGAGGATTCGCACGATCGAGAGCCGTATTACCGGTCGGCACCTCGCCGATCTGAGTAAAGAACGGCCCGGTATCGACGCGAAAAACATGGACCGAGTCTTTAAATCTGTCGGTGACATAAAGTCGCGTACCGTTTGCATTGAAGAGTGCTTTTTCGCCGTAGAAGCCAGTTTCAAAGTTGCCAATTACAGAATCATTCGTGGTGTCGATCACACTGGCAAAGTTCGCATATTGATTTAGCACCACAGCGTATTGCACCGGATAGATACTGGTATTAAGCGGAGCGAGGCGAACTCCAATGGGTCGAAGGCCTCTCGTGACCCCACTGGGTCTGAGATCAATCCAGTTCGTGACACGTCTATTCGAAGTGTCAACAACCGCCACGCACCAATCCGGATAACCTTCCCTTCCGGGCAGCGTTACATACAGTTTGCGACCGTCCGCAGTAAGAGCCATGGCGCGCGGCTGACTCCGAAACGGCTGTTTGATGTTGGGCCATTTTTGACTGCCGCTCTTCACGACGGGATTGTTCGGATCGATGCGTGTTCCGGGGTCGGGACGACCGTCGATATAACTCGCGCCGTACATGATCTTGGTAAAGCGCTGCATCCCGCCGCGTTCACCGGCAGGCTCGGCGCCGACAATGTTCTTCACCGGATCGCTGGTTGGACCGGTAATGATGCGTCCGCGGCTGTCTGTCTTAACCGCAGTGGTAAAGATTCGCAGTTCTAACGGCGATTCACCGGAAGTACTGAGAATTCGTGGTTGAAAGTTCGGTGAGAGTATCAGGCTGGCTGGTCTTGCGCTGGCTGGAAAATTTGTATGAAGTACAAGCCCGGCAGCAGTGAGAATGAGACCCAATGTGAATAGTAATAACCTCCGTGTCCGCATTGTCCCTCCCGTGTAGTTTGGCCCAAAAATCCGAGTGGCCATCAAAACCCTAAGCATTCGTATGCGCGAGACCGACCCGACGCTACTGCGTTACGGTACTGACAGCCTCCAAGTGCGCTTGCTGACTTCTGAGGCAAGCTCTACCGTGTGATGTTTTTTGGTTGTCTGCGTCTGGGAAGACTATTACGTCAGACACACAGTGCGGACAGGGCTACGAAAAATACGTCAAGAAAGAACGGTGAAAGCAATAGACCACAGAGACAACAAAATCTCAACAATCTAATCAGTGGCGACCGCCTTTGTTGCCTTTGGGTGCCGGCGTAGGAGTCGGAGTCGGACTCGGCGTAGGACTCGGAGTCGGACTCGGCGTAGGAGTCGGAGTCCGACTCGGAGATGGAGTGGGCGTCGGACTGGGAGTGGAACCACTTTCGGGTAAGGTGCTAAGAGCAATGTCGGCGTCGATACGAAATTGAACATCCCCTTCGATCTTTGCCGACATGCGTGTTACGTGACGAGCGAGATCCTTATTTGATAAGTATGGGAAGTGTGCACGGACCAGCGCGGCTTCACCGGCAACGATGGGCGCAGCCATCGATGTGCCGCTCCACGTACCGTATTGACCATTCGGCACTGTACTTAGAATGGCTTGTCCGGGCGCAGCCACTTGAACCCATGAACCGCGGCTCGAAAAAGAGGCCAGCGTGTCGTCTATAGTAGAAGCTGCAACCGCAATCAGTCCGTCCACGTTTTCAGCCGCTGGGTATTGTTTAGTGCTATCGCCGCCGTTGCCGGCAGCAGCCACTACCACGAGATACGGGTTTGCCGCTACAGGAAAGTCCGCGCTCGAATCGTTACCACAAGCTTTTGCCAGCAGACCACTGATTAATTTAGTTTGCCTGAGAGTAGACAGACTCAGATTGATTACATCGGCGCCGTCTGCTGTTCCTGGATCACCATCGGGATCAACAGCGAAGGCAAGAGCCTCCGCCAACACCCAGATGTTTCCTATTCCATGTTCATCCAATACCCTGACCGGGATAATCCTGGCTTGCGGCGCGACTAACGCAATTAGTCCGGCGACGTGTGTGCCATGTCCGTATGGTCCTGTTTTCTGGTCACCCACTTCGCTCGGGTCGTTATCATTGTCGACAAAATCCCAGCCTGGCAACAGGTGTCCGCTAAGTGCTGGATGTGTAGCATCGACGCCCGTGTCCAGGACTGCGACTTTGATCGGACCGTTTGGTCCAAAGCCTTGATTGATTTGATGTGCCAGATCCAGATGAATTTTTTGTGGCGCCCATTGCGACACGAATGTTCCGTAATCGCCACCAACACTCCAGGTGTTGCCGACGCTCCAGGTGTTACCGCCACCAACCGGTGGTTTCGCGATAAAATTCGGTTCAACGAAAACGACACGCGAATCGTGAGACAACGCGTCCACGCGAGTTGCAACGGAAGCGCCGTCTGTAATTCGCAACCTGAAGATCGGCCTGGTGCCGAACTGATCGAGCGGAGTCGGATCGAGTGAATATTGGGCAGCAATCCCCCGCAAGTCCTGGACGCTAGCCAGTTTTACAACGACTTCATTGGCGACAAACTCTTCACCACCTTCAGTCGCATTGGCCACACTCTTCTTCCGCACGTCTGCCAGCAGGCAGACAGCGAAAAGCAGCAACAACAGAAACGTCAAACTTCGACGCATCAGGCAGTCCTTTATTAATAACTTTCTGACGGGGGAAAAAATCGTCGGGGAGCGCAGATAAGATAACCAAAATCTTTTCGGTTGCCAATCTGACGAAGGTCAGCTTTACAAGATTTACATGATTGTCACACGATTAACATGTAAATCACTTTGCTACAACCGATGACGACGCGACACCTCCAAGACTACTCCGCACAGTAATGTTCTGTGGATTTGTAGCGGCCCTGAGTTCCCCTCGGTACTGACCACCTCCATTATTTGCCAGCGTACCGAGAAGTTGTCCGGTGGCAGTGACGAACACTTGAAGTGTTGCATTGCTGCTGGTGCTCGTTGCTTCGACCCTTAGCGTCTGCTTCGCGGTGTCGAATTCGGCGCGTGTGATTCTGACTGTGTCCGTCGATGGAGGAGGCGGAGGAGCACTAACCGGATTGATCGTAAGCGTTGCAGAACGGGTTACGCCCTTGAAAGTACCACTGATTATCGCGCTTGTCGTCGCGGTTACCGTTGTGGTGTTGATGGTGAAATTGGCTGAAGCTGCGCCGGTGAGGTAACATTTCGGTTGCAAAAGAGTTATCCGCAGATTACACCGATTTTCTATGTCGGTTTAATCTGCGGAATATGTGGATGTTGCAGCTCACCACCGTCCGACTAGAACGAATGGTGACCAGAAAAACGGGTGCGGCCTCTGCTGGAGCAACTTAATTTGCGCGCCGCGCAGCGCCGCGGCCGGTGATTTCGTCCTGGCAAGCTCCTCATAAAACGCTACCATCAGCTCCGCCGTGGCCTCGTCATCAATCGTCCAGAGACTCATCACGACTGTTGGCGATCCCGCCGAAAGAAATCCTCGTGCGAGGCCCATTAGCTCATCCCCAGGTGCAACCGTATTCATACCAGTCTCGCACGCGCTAAGCGTTACCAGTCCGCAATTCAGTTTTAATCCATAGGCATCGCGCGCAGTAAACCATCCATCACTCAATCTGAGCGAGGAAAACAACGGATTGTCAGAACGAAACTGGGCGTGACAAGCAAGATGAAGCACGTCAACGCCGGTTGAGTTTCTGCGTAGCGTTTCTGTCGTCGCGGCTTTGTCCAGGAACCGCTTTATTTCCGGGAATATGCGATCGAGGGCACGAAGCTCCTCATGCACACCCGGAATCTGTTCGTCACCTACCCCGAGGAGCAAGGCATTCCGAAAATGATGTTTCGGTCCATCGAGACATTGCTGCAAAACGACAGCGCTGGGCGCGAAGGAAACTTCCCTTCGCTCGATCAGGTAACTGTCACCATCGTGCAATGCCTGGAACGGCAGGTAGTGAAGTGCCCGGTGTGGCACGATCGCCAGGTGGCGCTCGCCGATCCTTGGTTCGATCGTTCGCAACAGCCGGTCATAGAGATTGCGTAAGTGCTTTTGCGTGCGTTCCGCGAGAGCCGGCAGGTGATGGCGAACTCGTGTTGATCCATAACGCAGTGTATCTATTTGAAAACGACATCGCCCAATGGCCGCTACAATGTCGGATTCACTTCCCAGATCTCGCACAACTTCCACGCGTTGATCGGTTACTACAAACGCAATCAGTTCGTCGTCGATTGTCGTGTACTCAACCAGCGCGCGATCGGAACCGAGGGCAGTTTGAAGCTGAGTGATGGAAAAGTAATCTTTTTCGTGGCTTGCTTTGTTGCCATTTACTGCACGATGCTGAAGTTGGCGCGAAATCTCCAGCAGTTTTCGTTCGCGTTCGAATAGTTCGCGTTCCAGCTCTGAGTTAGATTCTTCAATCGGAACGGTGCCTCGAACGGATCGATGCATCTGGTTGTACAGATAATTCAGTTCTTCCCTCAATTTATTAACTTGCACTTGCAGATGTGCTTCAAAGTCATCGCGTGCTTCAGTGGAGAATGCGATTCGTCCTGCCAACGCATCTGCAAGCGCTCGCGATCTCGCACGTTCTACGAAACCCAGCGCTTCGACGGCTCGCGTATCGCCCTCAGTGAGACAAAGTTTAGCCAGTTCATGGTAAGGAGACATTCGGTTCGAGAAGAATGCTGTGCGAAATTCCTCGCCGGGTATTGGCGCGCGCAACTCTTCCGTCAACTCAATTGCCTTCTTGAAGTTCACTTCTGCAAGCTGCAAATTTCCCCCATGTAAAGCGATCGCCCCGAGCGAGCTAAAACAACGCTCCGCGATTTGTGGCTGCCCATGCGCTTCTGCCTCATGAAGTGTTTGTTCGAGCAGTTCCTGGGCCTGTCCAGGATTTCCGAGAGCGCGATCGGCTTCGCCGCGCAACCAACGGGCAAGCAGCAATCGCTGCCAGCTTCCGGACATTAACAACGCCGGCTCAGCTTGACTCGCCATCATCCTCGCACCCTCAAATCTGCCTTCCCGGTAAAGCAGTTGGGCGTGCGTCAACTCGACGAGTGCGGCGCCCACTGGATTTTCCTCTGCCGCGTAAAGTCGTTGCGCCTGTTCGAGCTCGCGTTGCGCTTCTTTCGTTCGTCCCAATAACATTAGTGCCCGGCCTGCATAGGCGCGAGCCCGCGACTCTTCGGCACGCATTTCGTGTTGAGCAAAAATCGGAATGACTCGCTCGTAGATTGCGAGCGCCTCTGCCGCGAGATTAAGTTCAAGATAAGCGTCCGCGATTTCGTGTTCAGCAAGGACTGCCTGAATTGTGAGCCCGAGAGATGTATAGCGCTGGCGCGATCGTTCGAGGTAATCCAGTGCGCGATCGTAGCGGCCTTGAAGCAATGCAAACAATCCAATGTTCCCTTCAATTCCTGCGAGGGTCACAGGCTGTCCGGCTGCTTCTGCTTGTCTTAGAGCTTGTTCGAAAAGGTCTTCAGCAGATTTGAACTTATGCAGCAGAGCGTGAGTGTTAGCCAGACAGTTATTCACGGTTGCGAGCTGTTTCTGATCGTCGAGCGCGGCAAAGCGTTCCCGAGCTGCGCTTTGAAATACTTCAGCGGCGTGGTAGCGGTCCCGCCGAAAATGTAGATTGCCGATGTTGTGTTCGATCTTACCGGCGGCTAGAAAGTCGTTGTATCCAAGAAAAACTTCGCGAGCACGTAGACCACATTCAATGGCCTCATCGTAACGTCCCAACATTGAAAGCGCGATGAGCTTGCTTACCTGGGTCGCTGCGGCCGTATGAATGTCGCCGAGACTGACAACCTGACGCTCTGATTCTTCGAGGTGAGAAATCGCTAATTGCATGTCTCCGCTGATAAGCGCCTTGAGACCACCAGCCCATGAGGTTAAGGCCTTAATTTCCGGTATGGGTCGAATC
>JBKPJS010000683.1:0-4538 GCA_046730815.1 Acidobacteriota bacterium | reverse complement strand
CGTACCGCAACGCGATTAATGGATCAACTTTAGTTGCGCGCCTTGCCGGGATGTAGCAGGCGAGCAACGCGGCGAAGATCACACAAAGCCCCACTGCGGCAAATGTAATCGGATCAGTCGGAGAGACTTCGAACAGCAAAGTGCTCATCAGGCGTGTTAACGCTAGCGCACTCGCAAGCCCGATGATCAGGCCGATAGCGGCGAGCGACATCCCACTTCTCAAGATAAGGTTTAGCACATCACGCCACTGCGCGCCCAAAGCTATCCGAATGCCAATCTCGCGCGTTCGCTGAGTCACTAAATAAGCCATTATTCCGTATATACCGGCGGCTGCCAGCACCAATGCAATACCCGAGAAGATGCCAAACAACAGCCCCCAAACTCGTGACTGCCAGATCGTGTTCGCCGACAACCTGGTCACAGGCATCACGTTGAATATGCCTGTGTCTGGCGCGACCTGCCAGATTGCGCGTTGGATTTCCGTCGCGAGCTTCATCGGATCGCCCTGCGTGCGTGCCACAAAGTGAGTTTGCTTGCTGTAACTCTGGTAGCAGGCAAAGTAAAGATCGTAACCGGCTTCATCGATCAAACTATTGTGCTTAACGTCGCCTGCAACGCCGACGATTTCGGCGCAGGCGCCATGATCGTCGCAATTGAGTCGCTTACCTATCGGATCTTCATTGGGCCACATCCGCTCCGCCAGCCGTCGATTAACAATAACGACATCGCGGTGACCATCTGCCGTGAAGGTGTCGCGATCGGTGAAGACGCGACCACGAAGAAGTGGGATCTGCATCACCCGAAAATAGTCCGGTGAGACGGCCTGGTAATTGACAGGCGGATTTCGCTTCTGTTCTTCCTCCGGCTGACCCTGAATTGAAAAGTCGCCTCTGTACCACGGCTTTTGACCAACAAAAGGCAAATCATTGTTGGCCGCGACCCCAATCACACCGGGCACCGTCGCGACCTGCTGAAGTAACTGTTGATAGCGCCGCGACATGAATTCGACGCGGTAATCTTCCCGGCGTTGATACGTGGGGTTGATTTCCAGATGAAGCACGCCTTCCGAAGTGAACCCGGGCGAGGTGTTTTGCAGGCGTGCAAAACTTCGTAGCATGAGTCCTGCGCCGGCCAGCAGCACGACTGCCAGCGCGATTTCCGTTACAACTAATAAACCTCGAATACGCTGCATCCGCGCGCTTGTACCAAACTTACCGCCTTCTTTAAGTGACTGGTCCAGATCCACTGACGCAGTTCGCAACGCCGGTATCAGGCCGATAAAGAGGGCGGTCAGAAGTGAAATTATTAATGTGAATGTGAGCGCGCGACCGTCAAGTTCGATCTTCACAAAAAAAGGTAAGAGTTCCTGCGGCAGCAGTGTGACCAGCATGCGCAGACTCCCCCACCCCAGGACGATGCCGCAGGCGCTGCCAATCGAAACAAGCAAAAGAGCTTCTGAAATCGATTGCCGGATCAGACGTCCATGGCTGGCTCCGAGCGCTGCGCGGAGCGCCAACTCACGCTCGCGCACCGTCGCTTGCGTCATGAGTAAGTTCGCGACATTGGCGCAGGCAATTAACAGCACAAAGCCACAGGCGCCCAGTAAGAGCCAGAACGAGCGGCGCAATTTGCCAAACCAGAAATCTCGCAATGACACAACAGTCGCAGTGACTTCGGTGTTCGTGTCGGGATAAGTTTCGGCCAGCCGAGCGGCGATCTCCCGCATCTCCGCGCTCGCTTGTTCCGGCGAGATGCCCGGTTTTAAACGCCCGATCGTTTGATCGATTCTCCAGCCGCGGTTCTGACGGTCGAAGTAACGATCATTGAGCCACCACAAGTCACTCTGAAATGGAAAACGAAATCCAGGTGGCATGACCCCGATTACAGTCAAGCTATGCGCATCAATCCGAAGCTGGCGACCCACGATCCCTGGATCGCCGCTGAATCGTCTTTGCCACAAACCATGACTTAAAAGAACCGTGTCTGAATCTCCGGTCGCCGGAGCATGGCCCAGCAAAGGTGCAACTTGCAGAGTTGAAAACAGATTGGCAGTGCCGAATGTTAGATTGAGCGTTTCCGTTTCGTTGCCGAGTTCCAGATTTGCATTCCAACGCAAGTTGAAAAATGCCAGATCGTCAAAGACATGATTTTGGCGCTGCCAATCTTCATAGTCGGCGAATGACACTCCGATCGATTCACCGCGCTGCTGCGAATCCACCATCACCAGGCGATCCGGGTCGCCGTAGGGCAGTGGCCGGAAAAGAAATGCGTTGACGACGCTGAAGATCGCTGTGTTAGCGCCAATGCCGAGAGCGAGCGTGACTACTGCTATTAGAGTAACGCCGCGGTTCTTCACCAGCAGTCGCGCGCCGTAACGCACATCTTGCAGAAACTCCTCGATCAGCCGCATGCCGCGCGCGTCACGGCATTCTTCTTTTCGTTGGTCCACGCCGCGCATTGCCCGCAATGCAGCGTAGCGCGCCTCTTCTTCCGACATCCCTCGGGCTACGTTCGCCTCGATCTGTCGCTCAAGGTGATAGCGCATCTCCTCGTCGAGCTCCGCTTCGACTTGCCCGCGCCGGAGGAGCGACCGAAGCCGCAATGGAAATGTGTAAAACCAGTGTTCCAGGCGCATGCTCAGGCACCCTTTAGCTGTACAACCAGCGATATTGCCGACGACAAACGATTCCAGTTGGCGGTCTCCTGCTCGAGCTGTTTTCGTCCCGGACGAGTTAACGTGTAGAACTTAGCGCGCCGGTTGTTCTCGCTGGCCTTCCACTCGGCTTTGATCCAGCCCTCTTGTTCAAGTTTGTGTAGCGCCGGATATAGGGAGCCGTCGCTGACCTGGAGAATGTCGCCGGAAACTTGTTTGAGGCGTTGACTGATTGCCCAGCCGTGCAATGGCTCGAGCGCAAGAATCTTCAGGATCAGCAGGTCCAGGGTTCCCTGGACCAGGTCCGCCGGTCTACTCATCTTCTTCTCCCCTCGGTTACCGTGGTGAGTATACATCATTCCTCTCGGTAAGCAAGGGGTAGAGTTTTATCAGTAGATGAACGCTTCGCGTTGATCTGCATTCATCTGCGACTGATCTTTGCGAGGAAAATGAGGTAGGCTTACAGTTCCTTAGGAGGGATTGAGAAGTGCTTTCCTGTCGCGACATTAAAAGCGGGATCGTTGCTTGTCTGGCGATTGCCCTATTATTCGGAGGCGCTTCTGGTCAGGACAACTTCGTTCCGATATCACCAAGCCAGATTAGCCAGTATCACATCAACTTTGAGCGGCTTTTCTTCGCCAGCCCTGAAGCGGAGAAACGCGAACGGGCGCAGTTGTATGCAGCGCTCAAATCCCTTGAGGATCTAAAAGGAAAGATTACTGACTCCGCCGCCAACCTGGAGCGCGCGCTGCAACTAAACGACCGTGTTCAAATCGAACTCAATCGCCACTACAGTTATTTGTATCTACGTAACGCAGTCAACACGCGAGACGAAGCGAGCCTCGCAAACGCGTCTCAGCTCGATGCAGAAGTAACGACTCGCACAGCTTTTCTGCGACAAGAGCTAATGCAGCTCGGTGACCGGCAACTCGCCACGCTCGTCGCGCATAGACCATCACTAAAGCTGTATCTCTTCGCGATCGAGTCTGCTCGTCGCTATCGACCGCACACGCTTTCGCTCAAAGAAGAGGAGTTACTAAGCGCGACCGCTCCTAACAATGAGTGGCAGTCTGAGCTTTACCAGAAGTTAATTTCCTCAGGCGCGAACAACGCAGGTTCCGCGGATCGGGAAAAAGCGTTCAAAGAACGGTACGCCAACCGGTCCGCGTCACGAGACCTTTATGCTTTCACCCTTACGCGCCTGGCAAATATGCGCACGCGACTTGCGCGACTGCGCCATTTTGACGACGCGACCAGTGAGGTCTACTTCAACAGCTATTGGACGAAAGCCGAAGTCGATGACCTGATCACGCAGGTTGCGCAACACGCTGACCTATATAAACGCTATCAGCGACTTCGAGCGGCGCACGTCGCGAAGTTGGCCGGCTTGCAATCCGTGAACGTTTGGGACTTGTCCAGAACGTCACCGGCGATGAAGCCGCCCCAATTCACGATCGAGCAAGCGAGCGACGCGATTCGCCAGGCATTGAAGCCGCTCGGAACAGAATACGGAACCGAACTGTCTGCTTTGCTTGATCCACAGAACGGTCGCATGGATATCGTACCTGGACCATTTCGCAAACGGGGCGGATTCTCACAAGGCTTCATCGGCACGGATAGCGTGTTTTTCAGCTCCGGATTCAAGGGTTCATACAATGACGTTCGGATTCTAGCCCATGAGTCCACGCATGCGCTGCACCGGCAGTTAATGAACCGGCAGCACGTGTTGCCGGCCTATGCCGCGGGTCCTCACTATCTTTTTGAGGCATTTGCCATCTTCAGTGAGTTTTTGCTGCCTGACTTCCTATATAGCAATGAGTCCGATCCATTGAAAAAGCAGTTCTACCTTGAACAATTTCTCGAGGGCAAAGGAACAGTGATGTTC
>JBKPJS010000682.1:0-1257 GCA_046730815.1 Acidobacteriota bacterium | reverse complement strand
CTGCTTTCTCGATTTCATCGTTGATGATTACGTAATCAAAAGTCGAGTATTGCTTCAACTCCTCCGGCGCGTTACGCAAACGAACCTCGAGTTCTTCGGGAGTGTCAGTGCCTCTGGCTATTAATCGTTGCCGCAGCACCTCCGGCGACGGCGGCAGAATAAAGATGCTTACGGAATCCATCAGCAACTGCCGCACGCTGGCGGCGCCCTGCACGTCCACTTCAAGAATGATGTCGAGGCCCGCGGCAGTCTCCTCGGTAATTTGCCGCTTGGCAGTGCCGTAAAGGTTTCCATGCACACAGGCCCATTCAAGAAACTCGCCCGTGGCGCTCATCTCCTCGAAAATGTCGCGGCTTACGAAGAAATACTCGCGGCCATTGACCTCACCCGGACGCGGCGCGCGAGTTGTGTAGGAGACAGAATAGCTAAGATTCTCGACAACCTCCAACACGTGCCGGATAAGTGTGCCCTTGCCGCCGCCTGACGGTGAACTGACGACGAAGAGGGTGCCCCTAGAAGTTGTGCGGTTAACTGGTCTGGCCAGTTGCAGTTCCTTCACTCTACTCGACATTCTGAACCTGCTCGCGGAGTTTCTCGACTTCTGCTTTTATCGCCAGTCCCGCTTCCTTGATGACCAGGTCGGTAGATTTTGACAAGGTCGTGTTGGCTTCGCGATTGAGCTCTTGCAAAAGAAAATCGAGCATCTTTCCAGCCTCACCGGGCGCATCGAGCGCCTCCTGAAACTGCGAAAGATGACTGCGCAGCCGGACCATCTCCTCACTCACATCGCTTCGATCGGCAAGATATGCGACTTCCTGGGCCAGTCTCACCGGATCGATCTCGATCACTTGCCCGCCACGATTGAGTAGTTCTCCAATTCGTTTTTGTAAACGCACACGATACGCGTCCGCCAAACCCGCCGCCGACGACTCGATGATCGGTACAAGCGTCTCGATCTTTCGCACGCGTTCGCGCAGTTCCTGTTTCAGCGCTTCGCCTTCCTGTTCGCGCATCTTCTCGAGTTCGTTCAGTGCCTGGTCCAACGCTTGTTCCAGCGCGGTGATCATTCTGTTGTCAATGCCGTTTCGAGCCGGTTGGATCGCGCCGGGAATTCGAGCGATAACGTTGATATCGAGTTGTCCGGCGATATCAAATTCCTGCTGTAGTTGTTTCAACGCATTGACGTAACCGGCGATGAGCGGTCGATTAAGCTCGTAAGCGATCTGCGCAGCCCTTTCCATGCTGACGGTGACGTCG
>JBKPJS010000681.1:0-3095 GCA_046730815.1 Acidobacteriota bacterium | reverse complement strand
CAGCGGTAGCGACCTGGTCAACGATGGACGTCAAGAATCGTTGGATATTGAATGCTGATCACTGACCAGGTCGCTACCGCTCCCTGTACTGACCCGACCCAAGAATGATTCTCCGCGGCTGAAACCTTTAAAACTGTGCCTCATGATGTACATCAGGCGGATGTAAACTGTCACTCACCTGAATAGCCCAAACGGACGCCGGGGCGACCTATTTCATCGCAACTTGGAAGCCCCGGCGATCCGGTAACGCTTATTGGTGCCGGACTAGTTTTTGACAGTTGTCTCCCCTGTTTGTGGGTGTCACGGTTCGACGGGCCTCGAAACTCAATCCGTCGCGCTTTTCACGAAATGCTTGGGGGTGAGCATGATCAAAGACATTCTCTACGGAATTAGAAGCCTTGTCCGGAATCCCGCCTTCACGGCAATCGCGATCATAACGCTTAGTCTGGGTATCGGCGCGAACACCGCAATTTTCAGTGTAGTCAATGCCGTACTACTCCGCCCATTACCCTTCGCTGATCCTGAACGCATTGTGTGGTTGTGGGATACGCTCCCGCAGCTCCCGACAGCGCCAACTTCGCTTCCCGAATTCCTTGACTGGAAAGAACAGAATCGATCATTCGAACACCTGGCGGCTTTTCAGAGCGGCAACATGTTTCTCGATTCCGGCGACGGAACAGAGGATGTGCCTGTCGGATTGGTAACGCCGGAGATGTTTTCGCTTTTTCACGTGAACCCGATCATTGGCCGGACCTTCACCGATGAAGAGACCCTGCCTGGGCGATTCCGCGTGGCAGTTCTAAGCCATTCCACGTGGCAGAAGCGTTTCGGCTCAGATCCGAATGTCTCGGGTCGAACCATGCAACTCAACGGACGCACTTACACAATTATCGGGGTGATGCCCGCGGGTTTCTCATTCCCGGAGCGCGCGACGCTTTGGCGGCCTTTGCCTATCGATCCGGCAGCCCTGGATCGCGGACCCCACTATCTGAACGTCGTGGGCCGGCTGAAGGCAGACGTAACGCTCGCTCAAGCGCAAGCCGACATGTCTGCTCTCGCGGCGCGGCTGTCACAGCAACATCCAGAGAAAACTTCCGGGCATGGAGTGAAGATCGTAGGTCTCGCCGATGTAGTAGTGGGTGACATTGGGCGGGCGCTTTACGTCCTTCTTGGCGCGGTCGGGTTTGTGCTGCTGATTGCATGCGCCAACCTGGCGAATCTAATGCTGGCGCGGATAGGTGGACGAGAAAGGGAAATCGCCGTTCGCACCGCGCTGGGGGCCAGTCGCCTGCGCATAGTGCGGCAGTTGCTCACCGAAAGCCTACTGCTTGCCATTGCCGGCGGCGTCATCGGATTGTTGCTTGCTATTTGGGGCGTCAGTTGGTTGGTGTCCCTCAGTCCCGACATACTTCCGCGGGTGAACGAAATCAGTGTGGATCCGCGAGTGGCTGTCTTCACGTTGTTTGTTTCGGTGGCTACTGGTGTGTTGTTCGGTCTTGTACCCGCCTTACAAGTGTCCAAGACGGATTTCACGGATGCGTTGAAAGAGAGCGGCAGGACCACGGCTGGTGTCCGGAAGCAGCGGCTGCGCAGCGCGCTGGTCGTAAGTGAGGTCGCGCTTTCTCTAGTGTTGCTTGTCGGCGCCGGCTTGCTGATTAGAAGCTTCGCAAAACTCAACCAGGTCGATCCTGGATTCAATCCGGAACGAGTGCTGACGCTGGGAGTGACGTTGCTGCCAAACAAGTATCCGGAGGAACAACAGGTAGCGACTTTCTATGCGCAAATCCTGGAACGCATGGCGACTGTGCCTGGCGTCATTTCAGTGGCAGCGACGCAAGACTTGCCGTTTTCGGGAAGTGACACCACCGATAACTTTACAATCGAAGGACGGCCCGCTATCGCTAAAGAGGCGGAACCCTTGACCGGGTATCGAGTGGTGACGCCGCGATTCTTCCAGTCAATGGGCATTCCTCTTTTGGCCGGACGCGATTTCTCGGACACCGACACAAAACAATCTCCCAATGTCGTAGTGATCAATGAGGAGTTCGCGCGCCGCCACTTCGGTTCGGAGAATCCATTGGGCCATCGGTTAAAGCTTCAAGGTCAGGAGCGCGACCCGTTCCTGATAGTCGGAGTGGTTGGAAACTCGCGCAATCTGGGGCTTGATGAGCAGCCGACGGCGGTAGCTTACGTTCCTTTTTTGCAAGATCCCTTGAGCAAGAATTACGCGCGTTCGATGACGATCGTGGCCCAAACGAAATCAGATCCCGCCGCCATCGCGGGCTCGTTGAGAGCCGCGCTGATTTCGATGGACAAGAGTGTGCCGGTGTATGCGCTAAAACCAATGACGGAATACCTGCGCGACTCGCTGTCCCGCCGCCGTTTCAACGTGTTGTTACTAAGTGCATTCAGCGGCCTGGCGTTGGTGCTCGCGGCAGTCGGCATTTACGGCGTTATCAGCTACAGCGTAATGCAACGGACGCATGAGATGGGAATTCGAATGGCACTCGGCGCTCAGCGGAGCGACGTGCTGAAGTTGGTCCTACGTCAAGCGATGATCGTGGTGTTGGCAGGTGTGGGGATCGGTTTACTAGCTTCCTGGGCGCTAACACGATTACTCAAGAGCCTGCTATTCAACATCAGCGTGACCGACCCGCTGACATTCGCCATAATTGCGGTCGTGATGATTCTAATTGCACTGCTCGCGTGCCTGATCCCGGCAACGCGAGCAACAAAGGTCGATCCGTTGGTGGCGTTGAGATACGAGTGAAGGTGTTTGGCGTTTGGTCTTAGGTCTTTTGACTTCGAATCTTCGTTTCAGGTGAAAACAAGCTCAACCGGAGACAAAGGTCTTTGGTCGATTCGCACAACTTAGAAAGATCTCAGTACAGGGGGATTTATTGGAACGCCGCATGAACACGAAATATCTTTTTGCGGCAGGCCTCCTGGGATTTGTCCTATTCCTCTCTAGCAACGTTCAAGCACAAGAGCGTCTCTGCGATCCGGCCTTTGAAGATTGTAGAGCACCGCTCTGGAGCTTAATCGATAATGAAAAGGTTGGTATCGACGTGGCCTTCTGGTTCATGCAGGACACG
>JBKPJS010000680.1:0-2947 GCA_046730815.1 Acidobacteriota bacterium | reverse complement strand
GGAGGGTACTGGCACCTCCTTGACGACCAGCACCTCCTTCTTTTTGGTGAGCTTGAGGCCAAGCCAAATGCCGACGCCGGCGAAGAGCGCGGCAATCAGTCCGCCGTAGATCTCGATCGAGTGCTCGACCACCAGAAAGCGAAACTCAATCAACTTGAGTCCCACGATCAGAATACCGCCGCACAGACCGTAGATGAGTGCATGGATGAGCGTCTGTTTCTTCACGTCCGTGGGATTTTACAGGGCCTTCCACAGATTACACAGACAGCAAAACTATCTGTGAAATCTGTGGATGGGTTTTTCCTATTGATGTGTGGTCTTGAAGCGACACACTGGGAGGAGCCCGGGAAGTTGGCGAGAGATGGAGTGGTGCTTTACCAATAGTTTAGCCGCGGATTACGCGGATGAACGCGGATCAGGCCGCTCTCTTTGATCTGCGTTCATCTGCGTTCATCTGCGGTTGAAGACTTTGCATCAGCTCCTGAAAACCTGGCAGATCCAACGACTGTGGCCCATCTGAGAGCGCCCGCTCCGGACACGGATGCACTTCAATCAACAGCCCATCAGCACCCGCGGCAACCGCCGCTTTCGACATCGGACTAATCAAACTCCGCAATCCGGTCCCATGTGAAGGATCAGCTAACACCGGCAGGTGCGATAACTCCTTCACCAGTGCCACTGCCGCGAGATCGAGTGTGTTGCGTGTCGCAGTTTCAAATGTCTTGATCCCGCGCTCACACAGAACGACATTCGCATTACCACCCGCCAGCAAATACTCCGCGGCTAACAACCACTCCTTCACTGTCGCCGATGGTCCACGTTTCAAAAGAACCGGCTTCGAGACGCGCGCGAGCTTCCGCAAAAGCGAGAAGTTCTGCATGTTGCGCGCGCCCACTTGCATCATGTCGGCATATTCTTCGACGATCTCCACGTCTGCTTCGCTCATGACTTCAGTCACGATTGGTAGACCAGTTTCTTTGCTGGCGTGCTGTAGGAAGCGCAGTGCTTCGACTCCTAGTCCCTGGAAGTCGTACGGCGAAGTGCGTGGCTTATAAGCACCACCGCGAAGCATGCTCGCGCCCGACGCTTTCACGGCGTGCGCAGTCTCCATCAGTTGCTCTTCCGATTCGACTGAGCAAGGACCGGCGATCACTACGACGTCTCCATTGCCGATCTTTTTGCCACGTACGTCGACAACCGTGCGCGTTTGTCGCAACTGCCGGCTCACCAATTTAAATGGATGAGAGATCTGGATCACGTCCGCAACTCCCGGTGCGGCGCGAAGCGCTTCGATCTCCGATCGACACCCGCTGCTGCCGATCGCTCCGATGATGGTGCGTTCCGCTCCATGGACCACGTGCGCCTGGAAACCACATTCCTTGATTCTTTCAACGATGTGGTTGATCTCGTCGGGGGTTGCGTTGTTTGACATATTGACGATCATGATTTGTGTTCCTTTGCTGATAACAAGATAAATCGAGTGTAGTTTTCTGATTGGTCCTGGATGCTTTTGCGGATGATTGTTCCGCCGTAGAGGTCGGCGGCGCGTTGCCCGCCGATCGCGGCGCGTTTCGGATCACGGAGGCGAATTACTTCGGCAACGCTGCCCGCGGTGTCGTCGGCGATAACAGGTTTGAGCCGGGGATGTGATTCAAAGAAGCGGCTGCATTGCGCGAGCGCAACCGGATGCGATTGCACCGTTTCGATCGTTTCCAAGGTTGCGCCGCGACAACCGATCAGGTGTTGTTCGATCTTGATCTCAACTTCGTCGAGTACCTTGAGCGCACTCGAGTGCCACAGATCGACGGAGGGCTGCACGGCGCCGGCAATACTGTTTTCTACGGGAGCAAGCAGATAGTCGGCCATGTCGAGGCTATTGAAGAGGTCATGGAAAGTTCTTCGCGGCACCAGCTCAATCTCGGGGCCGAGCAACCGGAGCGCAGCTTCCTCGCTGAACGCGCCGCGCTCTCCCTGGAATGCCACTCTTGGTTTTCGAATGAGTGTGTTCACGAAGTGATACTCACTCCCGACTGAACGCGCCGCGATTCACGTATGATTCGACGAAAGAGTTTGTCGATTGCGCGTGTATCGAGGGGGCCGGAATTGATCTCCTGCAGCCGTTGCAGCACGGTTCGTTCGCGGTCAGGGTCGCAAAAGGGAATGTTTGCGGCCTGTTTGAGCGCGCCCACCTTGAGGGCGAGACGCGCGCGCATGTTTAGTAGTCGAAGCAACTCGAGGTCGATATCGTCGATCTCTTTGCGCCAATGCTCTATGTCCATGATAAAGCTCCGTGCGTTAACAAAAAAAACCAGCCGCGATTGTTTAGGATCGCGGCTGGCTCGTTGAAGGTGTTGTGCTTGCGTTTAGGTCTTCAGCACGTCGTTTTCAAACTTCGCCGGTCCGCTCTCCTCAAAAAAGAAGGAGCGGTAGGTAAAGGCGAAATAGAAAAATGTACGAGTGCTACTCATGACCTCGGCTAATCATAGGCAGCGGTGAAATCCCTGTCAAGATTTTTCTCTTTAGATCCATCCACAGATTACACAGATTTTCTTTCTGTGTAATCTGTGGATGGGTTTACGGTATCAACAACAGCTTTCCGGTGGTTTTTCTGCCTTCGAGATCGCGGTGCGCCTGTGCTGCTTCGGCAAGCGGATAAGTTTTGTGTATTCGTAGTTTGAGTTCGCCACGCACGATCATCTGCATCACGTCATTCGCGCGCCGGTCGAGTTCTTCGCGTGTCGCAGTATAGTGCGCCAACGTCGGGCGCGTGATGTAGAGTGACCCTTTTTGCGAGAGCCTGATTAGATCGAATGGTGGCACCGCGCCGCTCGATCCGCCAAACAAGACTAGATAGCCGCGTGGCCGCAGCACGTTGAGGTCTCTCTCGAACGTAGCCTTACCAACACCATCGTAAACGACGTGTACGCCCTGCTCGGCGGTCGAAACG
>JBKPJS010000679.1:0-1997 GCA_046730815.1 Acidobacteriota bacterium | reverse complement strand
ACTGCTTGGTGATTGATCCGAGGCGAAACTTCGTATCAGGTGTATTCGGAATCCCCCACTCCATATTCGCCATCCCAAACGCGCCCTTGTAGATAACCTTCCCATTCTCGGCCACTAGCGCTGAGCCATTGAACTGCTGGTACTTGTGGGCCAGCGCGAGCACCTCCTGAATCTTCGCCGCGTGGTCCTGGGCAAGTGCAGCGTGTTGGAAGAGAAACAGAAGGACTGCGGTATAAACGAGTACTCTGATCGATGTTAAGAAGTGTTTTGTCATAGTAGTTGTATCCTCACCCTACATATCGTTCGACTCTGATTTGCGAACCTGTTATTGGTAACCAAATGCTTCTCTATTTTGCCTATTCACCTCAACTTCCGCATCAAGAAACGGGACAGGATTTTCATGATTAACATGATTAGACTACGACTCCTAATCATTGTGTGAATCTGTCTGAGATGGCGCGTTTAGCTAAACAACCGCGATGGTCGTTATAATCGCGTACATATGAAACACAAAGACCCGTTAGCCACTTCGGGACTCCCGGCATTCAATCCCAAGAACGTCCCGAGCGAGGGTCAACAAATCGAGCCGAAGTTTTTGATCCTCGTGGTCGACGATTCGGCCGATAACGTGGCGATGATTAGCCTGGATCTTCAACAACAGGGTTACAGAGTAGTAACAGCGAGTAATGGTGAAGACGCTATTACCGTAGCGACACAGATGACGCCCAACCTGATTTTAATGGATATCAACTTACCTACATTGGATGGGCTGGGTGCAACGCGCAGGATTCGCGAAAACGCCGGATTGAGAGAAGTGCCTGTGATTGCAATTACGGCGTTTGGCACCGAGGGTTTTCAGCGCGCCGCTTACGATGCGGGTGTGTCGGGTTATTTAACCAAGCCGCTGGATCTCGACCGTATGCATCAACTCATTGCCCGCCTCCTCTCGCCGGCAGGATCTGGTAACTTAACCTCTTAGAGACAGGATTGACATGATTTACATGATGAGCCTGTAAATCCTGTTGATCATGTAATCCTGTCTCTCAGTTCTTCAGCTCCACGAGCTCGAGGCGGATCGTGGTGTTGCCGATGTTCTCGGCCCAGTGTGTTACCGCGTCGCGATATATAACATCACCTGTCTTGAACTCGTCGTCGGTGACGGTCCCGTTGGCGCCGTGGGTGCGGGCCTTGCCGCCTTCGATAACATAAATCACATACGCCGGATGTGAGTGAGTCTTCTCCTTGTCGCCGGGTTTGAGAGTGGCTTCGAGAACGCGCACGCGAGAGTTCTCTAACTTCAAGACGATCGTCTTTGAGTTTACGGTGAGCGGGTCTTGCCCACGTGGTACACTCGCGTCACCACGCACTAATCCAGTTACGAGCAGAACGAGCAGCACGATATAGATTCGCATAATGCATCTCCTCCGGGATGAAATCTCGATTTCGGTAGTACTATTCCTGGCCGCGATGTTTATACCTAATCAGGAGAGTTCGGCTCAACCACGCGTCAGCCAAGGCACGGCCCAGGTCAATGGCACTTCGCTCTATTACGAAAGCAAAGGCAAAGGCTTCCCGATTATCTTCGTCAGTGGTGGCGGGATTCTGGACCGGCGTGGCTGGGACGAGCAGTTCGAGACGTTCGCCGCACACTATCGCGTCATTCGTTATGATGTGCGTGGAATTGGCAAGTCGGCGAGACCGCAGGCATCGTTCTCGCACAGCGACGATCTCAACGCGCTGCTCACCTTTCTGAAGATCAAGCGCGCACACGTTATTGGCTTATCAGTTGGCGGAGCAATTGCAATCGACTTTGCGATCGAACATCCGGAAATTGTCGATCACTTGATTCTTGCTGCATCCGGATTGAGCAGCGACGCGAAGTCAGAAGCAAACCTGCAAAGTCTCAGGGCGATCGCGGGCTTGGCCAAAGCGAATGGTATCGAACATGTAATTCAGTTAACGCTTGATACACCATTCGTCCTCTCCAAAGATAATGC
>JBKPJS010000678.1:0-8531 GCA_046730815.1 Acidobacteriota bacterium | reverse complement strand
TTGCAAACCCGCGTGCATCAGCCAGCAGAAGTAAGTCCCTGACTGATTCACGCTGAGCGAACCGCTCTGCCCCAAACGTCAGCACGATTAGCACAAGCACTACCGTCGCCGACGCTATAGAAATAAGCATCGCTGGTTTCCTTTGACGAAGCACGTCAGCGATTAGAAGTGCGGCGGCGGGGAGCACCGGCAGTATGTAACCCGGTAGCTTCGATCCGGAAAACGAAAAGAACAGAATCGGCGCCAGCAGCCATGCCAGTGAGAAGACACGCACGATGCTTGGTTTGTCGGCGCCGCGCCATGTCCACCTGCGCGTTTTGACGAGTGCTTCGATGAGGAATGGAGTCCACGGTAGCGCCAACATCAGTACGATGGCCGGATAAAAATAAATTGGCTGCGGATGGTGGTACTTGTTCGAAACATAACGCGCGAAATGATGCTGCACAAAGAACTCATCGACAAAAGTCCAACCATGCTTTGCGACGACTGGACCATACCAAACCGCCGACACCGCGAGCGCAAGCGGAACTCCCCAAAGCAAACTCAACAGAACAGAGCGCTCCGGCCATGCGCGTTTCAACAGGTAGTAAAAGCCAACCACACCAAACGGGATCACGATTCCAACCAGGCCCTTGGCCAGCAGCGACAAACCCACGAACGCGTAGAATCCGATCAAAAACCATCGCCTTCTTGCGTTCAGCTCGTGCAATAGAAAGAACGCTAACGACCAGGTCGTCGTCATCGTAATGACGACGTCGAAACTCGCCGCGCGTGAAAACACGATCAAGCCGAGGCACGTGGCCGTGACCAGCAGGCTCGGAAAACCGAGGTCGAGCTCACGTCCGACCCACCAGACGGCAACGATCGTTAGCACGCCGCATATTGCTGGTCCAACACGTGCGGACCACTCGCTTACGCCAAAGACTTTGAATGCCGCGACAATCATCCAGTAAAGCAGCGCAGGCTTTTCAAACCACGTGTGGCCGCCTAATCGCGGAGTAATGAGATCGCCGCTAAGGAACATCTCGCGCGCAACCTGCGCGTAGCGCGGCTCGTCTGGACCAAGTAGTGGTAACTGGCCAAGGCCGTAAAGATAAAAAGCGATGATGAGGATGAACAGAAAAATGTAGACTCGCTTGGCAAGCGTTGAAGGATGCAAGTATATTCGGCTCCGTTACACGATTTTACATGATTAGACATGATTTACATGTAAATCCTGAAAATCATGTAAATCCGGTAAAACGTCTTTATGTTACGCACAGCAGTCATCGGAGTCGGTAGCCTGGGTCGCCAACACGCGCGCATCCACGCGACTCTTGCCGCCGAAGGCGTGTCGCAATTCACCACCGTCTGCGATCTCAACGAGGAAACCGCGCGCTCAATCAGTAGCGAAAGAAAAACTAATTGGACCAGGAACTGGCGCGAACTGATCGGACGTATTGATGCTGCGAGTGTGGCGGTGCCGACCGAGGCCCACTGTGAGATTGCTTGCGGTCTGCTTGAAGCGGGCATTCACGTTCTCGTCGAAAAACCGATATCGAGAACCCTCGAAGAGGCTGACCGGATGATACGCGCTGCTGAAAAAGGCAACGCCCTGCTCCAGGTGGGGCACCTCGAGCGTTTCAATCCGGCGCTGGTCGCGTTGCGTCCACATGTTCGCAAGCCAGTCTACTTTGAGATTCATCGGGTCGGCGAGTTCACTGCGAGGTCGTTGGACATCGACGTCGTGCTGGACTTGATGATTCACGATCTCGATATTGTGCAGTGGCTCGTCGGCGAGGACGTCGAGGTCACCAACATTCATGCAGTCGGAATCGCGATCCTCACGAACAAAGTCGACGCTGCAAATGCGCGACTGGAGTTTTCATCGGGCGCGGTGGCGAATATAACGGCTTCGCGAGTAGGCACCGAAAAGATCCGAAAGATGCGTTTCTTTCAACCTCACGATTATGTCGCGGTGGATTACACAACTAAACGCGCGTCGGTGAGCAGTCTGGAGCGGCCAACGGCGAGCGGCGCATGGCCGGGTGTGCACGTCAAACACCTCGACATCATCGACATCGAGCCATTGCGCGCCGAGATCGTGTCTTTTTTGGAGTCCGCAAAAGACGGCGCGCCACCTGCGGTCTCGGGATATGAAGGCCGGAATGCGCTGAGTCTGGCGCTGCGAACGCTCGAAAGAATCCGTGAGCACGCAGAACATCCGGGAGTGAAACCACAGATAACACGGATTTGAAATGCCGATTCGGAACGATCAACTTTCGGCGCTCCTGCAACAGCACATCGAGGCGGGGGAGTTTCCTTCCGCTGTTTATCTCGTCGGTGAGCGCGATGAGATCATTTACGAAGATGCGCTGGGCTATTCGGTTGTTGAGCCGTACCGCGTCGCGAACAAGCTCGACACGATTTACGATCTTGCTTCATTGACGAAGCCGCTCGTCACTACCATGCTCTGCTCACGCCGGATCGAGCTCGGCGAATTGACTCTTGATAGTTCCGTTTCGCATTACCTCGCCGAATTCGATCGTACCGACAAGCAGATGATCACCATACGCGAGCTCCTGACGCACACGTCAGGTCTTCCCGCGTGGCGGCCGATTTACCTGCTCACCGAGGATGAACCGGAGCGAGCGGCGGGCGCGATTGCAGGTCTGGATCTCGAGTACAAACCCGGAGCGCGTGTGGTCTACAGCGATCTGGGTTTCATTGCCTTAGGCATTTTGCTCGAACGGCTCACCGGTCAGCGCCTGGCAGAGCTGGCGAAGCATGAAATTTTTGAACCCCTAAAACTCACACAGACCTTTTTCAATCCGGAGATCGCACTACAGACGGGCATCGCCGCTTGCGAGACCGGCAATGCGTACGAGCTCGACATGTGTAAGCAAACAGGCGCTGGTGAATACCAAAACTCGCGACAGCGATTGATCTGGGGTGAAGTGCACGACGGCAATGCATATTTTTTGGGCGGCGCTGCCGGACATGCCGGATTGTTTTCAACTGCACGCGAAACCTATTTACTCGCGCAGCAGTTTCTGGCCGATTCAAGCAAGTTGCTCAACCGGGATACGTGCCGGATGTTTCGTGAGAACATGACGCCCGATCTTGAGGAGGCCCGCTCGATTGGATGGCAACTGGCAGCGACAAAAGATTCGACAGGCGGACTTGATCTACCGCCAGACAGCTTCGGCCACAACGGGTTTACAGGAACATCTCTCTGGATCGATCCCGAGCACCAACGCGTCTTTATCCTTCTCACGAATCGCACGCACGCTCACGCGCTGCCTTTCGCGAACATTAATGCAGTTCGACGTGAGTTCCACAGCGTTGCCACGAAGGCATTAAAGTAAGCCGCAGATTCACGCAGATAAACGCAGATCTGCGTTAATCTGCGGCTTACAATCTGAACCTCAACGTAGTTCCGACAACATGAAGATCCCCTGGAACGCTGACGCCATCGTTCTGCCGGAGATAATAAAAATCCTGTGTGAAGTGTCTGTTAAAGACCTTGCTTCCACCAACCGTGAAGCGGTTGCGCACCCAGCGATCGATGCTCCAGTCGTAAAACACTTCATCCGCCACGAACAGAGTCAAGTTCCACTTGTCATCACCGATCGGATGTTCAACTTGAAACCGGTTTCGATACCGCGTTGATTTCACTCCTGAATTTCGCAAGCGACGCTCTAAGAGATTTCGATCGCTCAATCTAAACTTATCGAGGTTGAAACGCAGCGTGATCGGAAGCGAGAGTCGATTTTCCCACACTCTCCTGCCTCGGAATGGCTGCATGCCAATGTGCACATAGTTTGGCGCAACCGTCAGATACTTTCCGAACTTGAAAGAGAATCCTACGCCGATGCGCTCGTCAACTGCATGACTGATGTCACGCCCGAGCCTGAACGTGCCCAGTATATTGAAATCAACTATGCTCGTGACCGGCACCGCCAGTTGTACGTCGGTCCATAACTGGTTGTCAGTTTCAGACTGCGCCTGCGCGTTTTGGGCCATGAGGAAACACAAAAAGCACAAAGCATTCACCAGTACTTTTTGCTGCGTCATGAAGTCCTTGGTCGTGGCAATACCGTGAAGGAGGTTAATGCGACTACGACTCGTTCTCCTACGTGCAATCGTGTCGCAGCGGCTTCCGGCTTGGGCCGAGTCGCGATGATCGACTTTGTCGCCGCCTGGCGGTCGGGCGTTTCGGTGGTCAGATAGTAAGGCGTCTCATCAATTTTACATTCCTCGGCACGGTCCAGTCGCAAACGAAGACGTTCATACGCGCCGATAAAACTAATCTCTTCGATGCTCGCGGTCGAAATCCTGGAATATCCCGGTCTCAGAAAATCTCCGCGACTCAACGAAACGTCTTCAGGCCGGAAGATTACCTTGACGCAGTCGCCTGGCTTAAATTTCTCTCTGTCCAAAGTCGCCGGAATCTGCGCCGAACCAACTTCGAGAAAATCGTTCCTCACCACTGCATCGAGAACGTTGGCCGCGCCTAAAAACGTTGCTACGTACTCCGTGGCGGGATGGTTGTAAATCTCAAACGGAGTACCGATCTGTTCGATATGGCCCACATTGAGCACAGCGACGCGATCGCCGAGTTCGAGCGCTTCTTCCTGATCGTGCGTGATGAAGATCGAGGGGACGTTCACCTTTCTCAAGAGTGCACGGATCTCGCGACGCAGGTGAACACGAGTTTGCGTGTCGAGCGCACCGAATGGTTCATCAAACAGCAAAACTTCCGGTTTGTAAGCGAGCGTCCGCGCGATTGCCACGCGCTGCTGCTGACCGCCGGAAAGTTGTGACGGGTATTTGTTACGGTGTTCATTGAGTTGGACCAGCGACAACAGCTCATTCACCGTTTCGCGGATCTCTTTTCGTTTACGCTTACGGATGCGGAGGCCATAACCGATGTTCTTCTCCACCGTCATCTTGGGAAACAAGGCATATGATTGAAAGATGACTCCGACACCTCGCTCGCGCGCCGGCAACTCGGTCACGTCCTTGCCGTGAAGAATTACTTTGCCGGTGTAAGGCATTTCCAGGCCGGCCATGATGCGGAGGATCGTCGTCTTTCCGCTGCCCGAAGCCCCAAGTAACACCAATACCTCGCCTTCGGCAACGTCGAAACTGATGTTTTCCAACACACTCGCCTTGCCGAAGCGTTTGCTAATGCCAATCACACTTGCCGCGGCGTGCGTCAGATCAGAGATCGGCGCCGGCCTTTCACCTTTTGGGATGAATGATTCTTTGGCTTTCACATATCCTCAATCGACGTCGAGCCAATCACGCGCGAAAAACAGAACGCTAAAAATTAGAAAAGAGAACAAAGCCAGCACGATGGCGATCGCGTTCGCCGCTTCGATCTGGCCTTCGTTGAACTTCGCGAAGATGTAGAGCGGCGCTGTTTGTGTTCGTCCGGCAAGATTCCCCGAAACAAGGATCGTCGAACCAAACTCTCCAACCGCGCGCGCGAACGTCAGCAGCGCGCCCGAAACGATCGCGCCGCGCAACGACGGCAGCGTTACGTGCCAGAAGGTTTGCCAACGCGTGGCGCCGATAGTCGCCGAAGCTTCTTCGAGCGATCGGCTCATTGTGTCAAAGACCGGTTTAATCACGCCGAAAGCGAGCGGAAACGTAACAAAGATATTCGCGAGAATGATCGCGCCTGCGGTGAACATGATCTGAAAACCGTGCGGCGCCAGGAGACGACCGAGCGTGCCATACGGTCCCCAAAGCAGTAACAACGCAAAGCCCGCAACCGCCGTGGGAATTGCGGTGGGAAGCGAGATCGTGACGATGAGAGCGTTGCGTCCCCAAAAGTTGTGCCGCGACAAGACGTAAGCAGCAAAGAGTCCAAAGCCGACATTGAAAACCGTGGCCCAAAAGCTCGTGGCCATTGAAAGTTTTAGCGCGAAGATAGCTTCAGGCGCTGTCAACGCTCCCCAAAACTTGTCGAGACCATTGCTGGTCCCGAAGATGAAGATCGACGCCAGTGGCAGGAACACCAACGGCAGCATCATGAAGACGAGCATGCCGATGCTGAGCGGTCGAGCGACGTCGAAGCCACGCACATGGCGCATTGATGAAACGATAGTGCTCATGTAAAACTCAACCACGGATAACACGGATCAAAAACGCGGATAAAGACGGATCTCCTAAATCCGTGTCGTCGATCCGTATTATCCGTGGCTCATTTTCGCTGCACCTGATCCCTGAAGATCTTTTCAATCACGTCCGGATACGCTTTATCCCAACCGCCAAAATAATCGATCCCAAACGGCATCTCGATGTGTCCAAACGCGGTATTTGCCTGGTTGAAAGTATCGTTCGTGGTTGAATAGAAGTGAAACTTAACGAACGCCTGCTGAGCTTCGTCGCTCCAGAGATACTGCATGAACGCATCAATCACCGGACGTTTCGCCGCCGAAACATTTTTGTCGATCACTACTGCCGGATGCTCGCTGAAGATGGTTGACCTTGGGACAACGATCTCGATCGGAGCATTTGCATCTTTCATCAGCAATCCTTCGAGTTCGTAAGTAATTAGTGCGTCGCCGTTGCCGAGCTCAAAAGTTGTTCGCGCTTCACGCGCTGAACCAGGTGTTGAGATCACGTTTCGCCAGATCGCTCGCAGAGTCTGCAACGCGCGCGGTTTATCTTGTCCATTCGATTCCACTTCGGACTTCTTTAACTCCGACCCATAGATCGCAAGTATGGACCACTGCGCTCCGCCTGAACTGACCGGGTCCGGATGGATAAGACGAATACCTGGTTTGGCAAGATCCGGAAAATCACGTATCCCCTTCGGATTTCCCCTGCGCACGACAATTACGAAAGGAGTTTTGTTTACGAGTCCTTGAGCCGGCATTGAGTGCCAATCAGCGGTAACAAACCCGCCGTTTTGTAAACGCTGCGCGTCGCGTTCGATCGAGAGAATCGCTATCTCCGCAGGTGCGCCCTGCAAAACCTGATTGGTAACTGTTTCCGACCCTGCGAATGACGATTGAAATTGGACCACCTGCCCGTGCTGCTGTTTCCATTTACCTGTGAAGCCTGGAAAGACCGCCTTCTCGAGAGACTCCTTCATGATCGAGAACCCGTAGAGCGTGATTGTGATATCGCCGCTCTCGCCTGGCGGTTGTGGCAAACAACTAATCGCCAGCAAGGCCAGGACAAGCGAAGCGGTCAGAAGAAACGGAACGCTTTGGGAATTAGTCTTCCTCATGAGGACCGTCAGGCCTCCTCATTCGTCTGGACAGACCAAAAAGCCGCTGCCGCTAATCTTGGCTACGGGGGTTGGCTCCCGTCTATACCATATAGTTGGGCTTTTGATCCACAGATTACGGAGATTACGCCGATTTTCCTGTTCTGCGTAATCTGTGTAATCTGTGGATTGTTTTGTAGTACTATCCGCACGATGCGCAGAGTAATCGCTTTCCTGCTCGTGCAGTCGCTTGTTCTCCCCCTGGCAATTGCCCAGCAACAAACTCGCGAAGACACACGGCCAAGACGAACACAACCCGTCTGGACTCCACCATCCGCGGCAACCCCAATTATCACGTCACCAATCCTGACGCCTTTGGCCGGGCCTGAACCAACAATTCGTGTTGCGCTGTCTACCGACGCGCGGTCCGCAGTCATTTCCACGACGGGCCATCTGATGAATGCGAGTGGCAGTGGTAAGACCCTGCTGGCGTTGGACACTTCACGCGTGCGTGTCGATCCAAGGCTCTTGTCTCCTCTACCGGCGGCGACTGAGGGTGCGGGATTTCGAGTGCTCATCGGCGGCGCAGCCACGCGTGAAGAGGCCGAAGAGAACGAGAAAGAGATTCAGAAGATCACCGGTGAAGACGCACACGCGGCTTACGACACAGAAACTAAAACGTGGGGGATGTTTGTCGGCGGCAAGCTTTCTCATGAAGAGGCTGAAGAGTTGCGCGCGCGCCTCGAGACAGCAGGCATTGACGCGACTATCGAAGGGCAGGAACCGCCAACCGTCGCGCAACAACAAGCGCCTGCAAACAACAACCCGGTCCGTCTTACTGCGCGTCCTGCTTTGCCCTCGCGCGAGGTAGTTGCTTCGTCTGCGGCGGGACGAATATTTAGTTCGAGTGCTCCAGTGTCGTTTGCGTCTGACGATGAAAAGAACACTCCGGTGCGTTTCAACGATCGCCCCTATCGTGGACGCATTGAAGTGTTTACAAACCTGCGCGGAAATCTGACAGTTGTTAATGAATTAGCACTCGAAGACTACGTCAAAGGCGTCGTAGCCAACGAACTTTCTCCCGGCGGTTATCCCGCGATTGAAGCTTTGAAGGCCCAGGCGATCGCCGCTCGCACTTACGCGCTGAAAAATCGCGGCCAGTTTATGTCGCAGGGCTTCGACATCCTGCCAACCACGCGATCGCAAGTTTATCGGGGACTCACATCGGAGAACCCGCTCTCGACCAAAGCCGTCGACGAAACGCGCGGCTTGATAGCGACTTACCAGGGCGAACCGATCAATGCACTTTACACGTCCACCTGCG
>JBKPJS010000677.1:0-12516 GCA_046730815.1 Acidobacteriota bacterium | reverse complement strand
CATCGGTGCGAATCACGAGTGTCATCAACGAATAAACAAGGTCCGGATGTGGAAAGTAAGCTGCCGGCGGCGACTCATCAACCAAACTGTCGTATCTCACGTTGCCTACAATTCCGATAATCTCAGCCGGCTGCGGAGTGTCAAACATTAAGATGTCGAGGCGTTGTCCAATCGGTTCCTGATTCGGAAAGTATTTACGAGCCAGGGCATCATTGATCAAGATCACGTGCCTTGGTTCTTTAAGTTCAAGCTCTGAGAAGTTGCGACCACGCAGCAGCGGAATACCCATCGTTGGGAAATACTCTGCATCGACCACGCGAACGTCACAGCCTGGACCCTGACCTGGCGGTGGCTCCGGCTGTCCCAAAATTTTGAAACCCGTCGAAGAACCCAAACCACCATACAAAGGCAGGTAGTTAATCATGCCTGCCGAACGGACGGTCGGCAAGTGCCGAACCTTCTCAAGGACTTGTGAAAAGAAAGCCACGAATTGAGGGTCTTCTTTATAGCGGGTGACAGGAACCAGGACCACCATCGTCAGCACGTTGTCTGTATTGAACCCGGGGTCTATTTGCTGCAAACGCACGAAGCTCCTGATTAGTAAACCAGCGCTGGCGAGCAGCACAACAGCGAGTGCGATTTCAGAGACGACCAATGCGCTGCGCAGACGACGGCTTCCGCTCGCTTGGCTCGACTCTGATTTGCCGCCTTCTTTGAGTGAGTCGTTGAGGTTGAGTCGAGAAATGTGTAGTGCGGGCGCTAGTCCGAAGATGATTCCCGTTAACAGAGACACGCCGAGGGTCCAAAGCAGCACCGTCACATTCAAGCCAACAGTTTGCAAACTCACCAGATCGCGCGGGCTGATCGCGATCAGTCCCTTGATGCCCAACCATGCGATGCCAACTCCCAGGACGCTACCGAGCAGCGCAAGCAAAATGCTTTCAGTCAGCAACTGCCTGATGATTCGTCCGCGCCGCGCGCCGAGTGCTGCGCGAACCGCAATCTCCTTTTCGCGCGACGTGGCCAGTGAGAGCAGCAGGTTTGCGACATTTGCACATGCGATAAGCAACACAAATCCGACTGCGCCGAGCATCAACCACAGCGGCCGTCGCACGTTGCCAAAGAATTGCTCGCGTAACGGCAAGACTTCCGCGCTGTAATTCTTATCAAATTCGGGCGCTTCATCCGACAACCGCGCTTCGATCGTGCGCAACTCCGTGGCGGCGTAGTCCACACTCACACCCGGTTTCAATCGGGCCACCCCGCCGAGAAATCGACCGCGGTCGTTTGCGCCAGCGCCGGTCGGCATCGGCAATATCGTCCATAGTTCCCCAGGACGCCCCGTACCGGATCGCCGTTTAATGTGAAACTGAAAATTCGCCGGCATCACACCGATCACCGTAAACTTATCGCCATTGAGTGCTATCTGCTGCCCAATGACACCTGGCTGTCCGCCAAAGCGCCGTTGCCAGAGCCCATAGCTGAGAACGGCAATGGGAGGACTCTCGGGTTTGTCGTCTTCCGGTAAGAACGTTCGACCAAGAATCGGATCGACTCCCATCACCTTGAAGAATTCAGGCGTCGCAAACTGCACTGAAAGTTCCTCAGGATCTCCATTGCCAGTCAGGTTGACACGTTGATCCGAGAACGCTGCGATGTACTCGAAGCTTGTATTTTGATCTCGCCAAGCGCGAAAGTTGGCACGCGAAGTCGTGTTCTGGTGCCGGCCCTCGGGCGTCACTTCCCACATCGTCACGATTCGGTCTGCGTCGCGGTAGGGAAGTGGGCGCAGCAGCAGTTCATTGACGACTGAAAAGATCGCAGTGTTAGCGCCGATGCCGAGTGCGAGCGTGATAACGGCGATTGAAGTGAATGCTTTGTGTTTGGCGAGCATGCGAACGCCGTAACGAATGTCCTGCATGAGCGTCTCGAACATTCCGCCGCCTTTTACCTCGTAAGCTGCATCAACAGCCCGGTTAACATTCCCAAAACTCCGCATTGCTTTTTCGCGTGCCTCCCCCGGTGACATACCAGCCTTGATGTTTGCGTCGACTTGTAATTCAAGATGCGAGCGCATCTCGCGATCGATATCGTTGATAACTGTTTCGCGCTGCCGCAGTGCACGCAGCCGATCGCGCAGTATGTTGAACCACTTCATTTCTGATTACCTTATGATGAAATTCTTGTCTGTGCTTTTTGTGCCTTATTGTGGCTGATGCTTTTATGTGGCCTGTCGCACCTTCGCGATCGCGAGCACGAGGCGATCCCAACTTGCTTCCTCTGTCTCGAGCTGCTTTCGACCAACTCGCGTCAGCTTGTAAAACTTCGCCTCGCGCCCGGTGTCGTGCACGTCCCATCTCGACGACACCCAACCTTTCTGTTCAATTCGATAGAGCGCCGGATACAACGAGCCCTGCTCGACGTTGAGCATCTCGTCTGACAGTTGGCGAATGCGTTGAATGATTCCGTATCCATGTAACTCTCCGAGCGAGAGTGCTTTAAGAATAAGCATGTCGAGCGTGCCCTGTAGCAGGTCGGCCTTGTCTTTTGCCACGTTCAGCTCCTTCGAAATCTCCTATACCTAGAAACGGTAGGCATCATATGAATTGATACCTAGATTGTCAAAGTATGAAGAGGAATTCAGAAACTGGCGTGCGGTGTGTTAGCCTGCGCTCATCGCGGCATGAATATCGAGGCTTACTTAAAAAGGATTAACTATAGCGGTTCGCTAGCGCCGACCCCGGAGACTTTGCGTGCCCTCCAGGTTGCGCATTTAAGAGCTGTGCCGTTTGAGAATTTGAGTATTCACGCCGGCGAGCCGATCGTGCTTGAAGAAGACGCTTTGTTTACCAAAATCGTTAAAGGCCGCCGCGGTGGATTCTGTTACGAAGCCAACGGATTGTTTGCTGGATTATTGCGTGCCCTGGGTTTTGATGTTGCGATGTTGGCTGCCGGAGTAGCAAAGGCTCAGGGAGGTTTTGGACCGGGCTTCGATCACATGACTCTGATGGTCACGCTGACCGAGCGTTGGCTGGTGGACGTTGGCTTTGGTGATTCGTTTGTAGAACCTTTATTACTGGATGAACGCGTTGAGCAGGTGCAAGGAACGCGCTCCTTTCGTTTTGAAAAGGACGATTCTTACTTGATTCTAATGAGCCGTGATGAGGGTAGTGATTGGAAAGCGCAATACCGGTTCACGCTGCAACCTTACACATTTGCCGATTATGAAGAGATGTGCCATTTCCATCAGTTCTCTCCAGACTCGCATTTCACGCAAGGTCGCATCTGTTCTCGCCTGGTTGAAGACGGCCGCATTACCCTCAGTGACATGCGCCTTATTACAACTTCACGTTCTCAACGCAGCGAGCGAACACTAGCTAGCCAGGAAGAATACGACCGCATCTTGCGTGACGAGTTTGGTATCGTAATCTAGCCACAGTCTTTAAGCTTTTGTCTCTGCAGCGACACGGATCTGTGAAGTTGTCACTCCAGACTCAAGACGTTATGACTACGGAAACACGAAAAGACAATTTGCAGAAGATTCGAGACATGGTTAAGGACATCGATTTCTGCATGCTCACGACGGTGGATGAACAGGGTGACCTGCACAGCCGGCCGATGTCAGCGAATGGCGAGATCGATCCGAATGGAGACCTCTGGTTTTTTACCAGCGTCTCGTCGCACAAGGTCAGCGAAATCGAGAAGTTGCCAAAAGTGAATGTCAGTTTCGCCGATCCCAAAAATCAACACTACGTGTCGATCACCGGAAGGGCGCAACTCGTACGCGATCGAAACAAGATTGAAGAACTATGGAAGCCGGAATTTAAGATGTGGTTCCCGGAAGGCAAAGACGATCCGGAAATCGCGTTGCTGCGAATCACTTTGGAGAAAGCTGAATACTGGGACAGTCCCTCGAGCACGATCGGGTATGCGTTGAGTTTTGTTTCTTCGCTCGTTACAGGGAAAGAGGCGGACTTCGGCGAGAATAAGAAGGTCGATCTTCGTTAGAAGACGGACTGTCATTTACAGGATTTACATGAGCATCAGGATTTACATGTAAACCCTGCAATCCTGTCTAAGTACCCCTACGCGCGACGCTCGCGGCCACCGCTACTAACTCAGCCAATTCAACGGGCTTCGGCACGTGCATGTCGTAGCCGGCCCGCAACGACTGCAAGCGATCTTCAACTCTCGTGTAAGCCGTCAAAGCAATTGCTGGTATTTTTCTACCCTGGTTCGCGGGCAGACCGCGAATCTTCCGGATCAAATCGTAGCCATCAACGTCAGGCATTCCAATGTCGCTGATCAGAATATCCGGAACGAACGTGACCAGTGAGTCCAGAGCTTCAGCAGCAGATGCGACAGCCTTAACTTTAGCACCACGATACTCGAGTCCTTGTTTTAGTAAATCGCGAGTATCCGCTTCGTCGTCGACGACGAGAATCTTCATCCCGTCCAACCGCTCGCACGAATCGTCTGCGGGCAGCAGATCTCTCGCGGCCGGATGTACGCGGCTGCCGGATGAATCGAGTTGATAAAGAGGAGTAATCGGCAGCATCACGGTGAATGTGGCGCCGCGCCCTTCACCTTCACTGTTCGCTTTAACAGTTCCACCATGCAGTTCGACGAGGTGGCGCACGATTGCCAAACCCAATCCCATGCCGCCGTGTTGACGGCTCGTTTTCTGGTCCGCCTGTCTGAAACGATCAAAGACATGCGGCAGAAAATCGTGCGCTATGCCCTGTCCAGTATCGCTGACGACAATCTCGAGATGTGAATTCACTCTTTCTGAGCGAATCTGGACACGACCACCACGAGGCGTGAATTTGATGGCGTTAGAGAGCAGGTTCCAGACCACTTGCTGAAGTCGAACCGGATCTCCGGGTACCGAAACGGCGCCGGTGTCGATTACTTTTTGCACGCGCACGCCCTTCGCTTCAGCGGCAGGCCTCACGGCTTCAATGGCCGCATCGATAAATGAATGAGGATCCGCCGGTCGCACGTCCATGCGTAACTTGCCGGTGATAATTCGTGACACGTCCAGCAAATCGTCGACGAGTTGGGCCTGCGCGCGCGCATTGCGCTCGATTGTATCGAGAGCTTTGGCCTCGTTTTCTTTCGACAGTTGGCCCAATCGCAGCATGCGTGCCCAGCCAAGAATCGCGCTCAGCGGAGTTCTCAATTCATGCGAGATCGTGGCGAGAAATTCTTCCTTAAGCCGGCTCGATTCTTCCGCTTGACGATACAGACGTTCGTTATCAACCGCTGCTTTCTCAGCCTCTTCGCGCGCGCGCTTCACTGATTCGTAGAGCCGGGCATTGTCCATCGCAATCGCGGCTTGCGAAGCCAGGCTGAAGACGAGCGTTTCGTCCCGCTCAGTAAAAATGTTCGGTTCAGGATGACCAAAAAACAGACCACCAAGAACTTCGCCCGATCGCGACACGACAGGCACTGCCATGTAGCTGACAACCGGAAGATGACCCTCGGGCATTCCGTAATAAGGAGAATTTTGCCCGTAACGAGGATCGCGCTTCACGTTGCCAATACGAACGACTCCTTCGCCGCGGAAGGTTGGACCAAAGAGATCGGTCGCTCGCGGCATGGGAAAATGATCAAACGCTTCGCGCGGAACACCCGCGAGCGTATAAAGTATGTAAGAGGCGCCCTCTTCATTCAAAACGTTGTAAAAGAAGGCGCCAAACCGTGCTCCGGTTAGATCGGTGGCGGCATTGGTTACCGCCTGAACTGTATTGTGTAGATTGAGTTCGGCGGAGATTATCTGGCCCACCTCGTTGAGCGTGCGCAGGGCATCCGCCTGCTCGCGCAACGTTTCTTCATTTGCCTTGCGAGTCGAGATGTCCTGCACGAATCCCAACATCCCGACAATCTCACGTTTCTCGCCATAAATTCCACGTCCTTTTGCCGACACCCAAACTTCTGAATCATCAGCGCGCTTGACGCGATACTCGATATCGTAATCGGTGTGTTTGGCAAGAGCTTCTTCGACTGCGAGCTTAGTCCGTTCGCGATCTTCTTCATGGACCAATTCGAGCAGTTGCGTCCAGGTCATGTGTGGACCGGGTGGAATGTTGAAGAGACGCGCCGCTGTGTCCGACATCGTCACGACGTCGGTTTTCGCATCCCACGACCAGTCGCCGAGGCGCGAAGCAGCGAGGGCGAGTCTCAAGCGTTCGGAAGCTTCGTCGAAGGCGAGGCGTGCCTGTCGCTGTTCAGTGATGTCTCGTGCAATCTTGGAGGCACCTATAATTTTTCCGTTAGGGCCCTTGATCGGCGAGACGGTCAACGAGATATCGATAAGCGTTCCGTCTTTTCGCATGCGCACTGTTTCGTAGTGCTCGATGCGTTCGCCGGCCCTGAGTCGCGCCAGGATTGCCGGCTCTTCGTCGAGATGGCCTTCGGGAATGAGAATCGTGACGGATTTGCCGATGACCTCGTCTGCGACGTAACCGAAAATGCGCTGCGCGCCTTTATTCCAACTCGTGATGACACCTTCAAGCGTCTTAGTAATGATTGCATCTTCCGCGGATTCGATCAGAGCGGAGAGCCAGTACGGCGCGAACTCCATACTTTGCGGGTTAGTACTTTGATCTGTAGCGGGACTGCCACTCGGCGGCCGGTCGTCACGGCGTTTTCTGGACATAATTGTGCGAAGCTCTCGTGCGTCTAGGAGAGATTGCTAGCGGGGGGTTGCAGGGGTGAAAGGATTATAGCAAGGGACGGGCTTTGTACGAAGAGCCAGTTTTACAGGTTTTACATGATTATCGGGATTGACAATAAAAAAAGGGCGACAACGGGAGTGCCGCCCCAATCGTTTGTCGACTCCGATATTTCTAGTGGCCCTGCGAGAGTTTGCCGATTAGGGTGAAGAGTGGCAGGTACATGGCGATGACGATCGAGCCGATCGTGACGCCGAGGAAGCCGATGAGCAGGGGTTCGATTAAGGTCAAGAGATTGGCAATCGCGGAGTCGACTTCCGCCTCGTAGAAGTCGGCAATCTTTCCCAGCATCGCATCGAGCGCGCCGGTCTGTTCGCCGATGCCGATCATCTGCGCCACCATGTGTGGAAACACTTCCGTTGCCTTCAGTGGATCGACGAAACTTTCACCGCGCTCCACGCCGCTTCTCACCTTCGTAATTGCCTCTTCAATGATCACGTTGCCCGAAGTCTTTGCAGTGATGTCCAGCGACTGGAGAATCGGCACACCCGAAGACAGCAACGTCGAAAGCGTCCGTGAAAATCTCGCGACAGAAATCTTGCGGAAGATGTCACCGAGGATCGGCACCTTAAGAAGCAGTCGATCGATGTTCTTCCTTCCATCAGGCGTCCTGTAATAAAATTTGATCGCCACTCCGATTCCGATCACGGCGGCGAGTATTACCAATCCTCCCCAACCCGCGAGAAAATTACTGAAGCCGACCACGATGCGTGTCGGCAAAGGCAACTGTTCGCCTGGTCCAAGCAGGCCCAGAAAAATGTTTTGGAACTGCGGAATGACCACGATCATGATCACTGCGACCGCAACGATTGCCAGCAGGATCACCGCCGCCGGATAAATCATCGCGGAGATGATGTCGCGTTTCAACTTCACGATCTTCTCGATAAAGGTCGAGAGGCGTTGGAGAATCAGGTCGAGAATACCGCCCGTTTCTCCGGCTTCAACCATGTTCGCGTAAAGCTGGTCGAACACGCGCGGATGGCGCGCCATTGCCGCCGCTAGCGTGGAGCCTTCTTCAACGTCCTGACGCACCTGCAAGAGGATCTGCTGAAAGTACTTGTTGTCCTGTTGCTGGGCCAATATCTCGAGACACTGGACCAACGGCAGTCCCGCGTCGATCATCACCGAAAACTGGCGCGTAAAGATTGACAGGTCTTTCGACTTTACTTTCTTTCGTCTACCGATTTTCGGGATACCGATTTCGCGGCCCTTTTCCTTGACGGAGGTGAGCGTAACTTGTTCGCGCCGCAAAATCTGACGCAGGGCTTCGCGATTATCCGCGACGCGTTCGCCGACAACGATCTCGTTCAGTCGGTTGCGGCCTTTGAAAACGTACGTAGGCATAGCTGTGAGCTCCAGGGTGCTTTATCTAACGTTCGGTCGGGTACCAATCGGTCGAGCCTGAGCGTAGGGGCTCGCGTGCTGCTTCGTGGCGTTGCCGGCATTCACTCCGGAACCACGATCGATCAGCTCGCGCAGCTCGTCCACGTTCGACGAACGTTGCATTGCCGTATCCATACTGATCTGGCGTTTGTGAAAAAGAGTGGCGAGTGCCTGATTGAAGGTCTGCATCCCATACTTGTCCTGACCCGTTTGCATCATCGAATAGATTTGATGGACCTTGTCTTCGCGAATCAGGTTGCGAATCGCGCCGTTAGGCACGAGGATCTCGAGCGCCATCGCGCGTCCGCTTCCTTCAGCACGCGGCAGCAGCGCCTGACACAGGATGCCTTCGAGCACCAGCGACAACTGCGCGCGAATCTGTGCCTGCTGATCGGAAGGAAACACGTCGATGATGCGGTTGATGGTTGAGGCGGCGGAATTTGTGTGCAGTGTGGCCAGGGTAAGATGTCCCGTTTCCGCGATACGCAGCGCAGACTCGATCGTCTCGAGGTCACGCATTTCACCGACGAGTACAACGTCAGGATCCTGGCGAAGCGCAGTTCGGAGAGCTGCCGCAAATCCGTGAGTGTCCGCGTTGACTTCGCGTTGGTTGATCAAACAACCCTTGTGATTATGAAGAAACTCGATCGGATCTTCGATTGTCAGAATGTGTTCGTGACGGTCGCGATTGATCTTGTCGATCATAGCCGCGAGGGTCGTGGACTTTCCGGATCCGGTTGGACCAGTCACGAGAATCAGACCACGAGGTTTCTCGCAAAGCTGTTTCACAACATGCGGAAGACCTAATTCTTCGAATGCTTTGATCTCGTAGGGAATGGCGCGAAAGACTGCGCCTACTGCTCCACGTTGATTGAACAAGTTGGCGCGAAAGCGTGACAAGCCTTTGACGCCAAACGAGAAGTCAAGCTCCAGGTTTTCCTCGAAGCGATGCTTTTGCGCGTCGGTTAATACCGAGTAAGCGAGCTGCTTCGTGTCCGCCGACGTGAGAACGCGATACGTCTCGAGTGGGCGGAGATGTCCGTCAACTCTAACCTGCGGCGGGGAGCCGGTTGTGATGTGAAGATCCGAACCGCCGAGTTCAGAAAGCTTTCTCAGCAGTTCGGAGAGTGAGATTTGTGGTGCGGTCTCGTTCAATCGCATTTAGTCGTCTCTCCTGAAATTTTTCTCGCGAAGGCGCAAAGGCGGCAAAGTAGGGTTTTCTTTGCGTCCTTTGCGCCTTTGCGTGAAATTCCTTATTGATTTGCGGCTTTGGCGCGGAGCGATTCGATGAAGCGCTCAGCCTCGACCGTCATTCGATCCGCAAACTCAACCGGCGAATCGGTAGTAAGTCCATAAATGCGACCGCCCGCTTCCGTGAAATAAAACGTCCATGCTTTTTCAGGTGTAAGCGCATCTTTCGGCGTCTTCGCTGTGACTACAAAAACGCGAGCGCCATTGACTTCGCGCATGAAGTCGTTGACGACCCAGCCACCGGACGCAATCATTTTGTCGATAACCATCCGGCGCAGATCGCCGATAGCCACTCCGCCCAGCATCCTTTTCTCTTCACGAGAAGTCAGGAAAGCTGGATTCGGCCGGCTCAACGCAACCACCGCCAGATTCATTTGACCGGGCAACTTCGCCGGCGTTTCTTTGAACGCCGGATTTGCGGGGTTCACGACTCTTGGTCTAACAGCCCCTGCAGCCCCATTTGAAACACTTGCAGTCATGACCGGCGGGGGCAGTGTTGTGGTTACAGCAGAATTTGCAGGTAGAGACGGCAACGCTGGACCAGCAACTCCCGACACGTCACCCAGAGAAATGTTGTTGGGCAACGACAGCATCGCGTTTCGATGGGCCATTTCAGCCGCCATTCTCTTCTGTCGCATACGCGCGCGATAGCGTCGCCACCAGGCGCGTGAACGATAGCGATGATGACGCCGTTGTCCAACTTGTATCGTCTGCCTCACACCATGTGCTGAGTTCGTAAAGGGCAGCATGATGCCCACGGACAGCACCAGGATCAGCGCTATTGCAATTGTTCTTAGCATCTTCGGTTCTCCTCAGTTAGGCGACCGTTTCGCGAACAACTTCCTCCGGCGTCGTCACGCCGCCACGAATCTTGTGCAGACCCGACTCGCGCAACGTGATCATGCCGTCGTCGATCGCCTTCTTTCTCAATTCAAGTGCGGAAGCACCGATTAAAATCAACTCACGAATCTCATCGGTGATTTCCATCACTTCGTAAAGTCCGATTCGCCCTTTGTAGCCTGTGTTATTGCACGTCGAACATCCTTTGCCTTTGTAGGTTTTGATCGTCCTGGCTTCCTCTGCTGAAAAACCCACTTCGATCAGGGCCTCGGGCGGAGTCTGATGTTCTTGTTTGCAATCCTTGCAGACACGGCGAATCAGTCGTTGTGCCTGGATGAGGTTTACGCTGGTGGCGACAAGAAAGGGTTCGATGCCCATGTTCATCAGGCGGGAAATTGTTGAGGGAGCATCGTTGGTGTGGAGCGTAGAGAGAACGAGGTGGCCGGTGAGCGCGGCTTTGATGGCAATTTCTGCCGTTTCAAAGTCACGGACCTCACCGACAAGAACGATATTCGGATCCTGGCGCAGGAAAGATCTGAGCGCGGCCGCGAAGTTCAAGCCGATCTGCTCCTTCATCTGCACCTGGTTAATGCCGGGAAGGTTGAACTCGACGGGGTCTTCCGCGGTCATGATGTTCGTCTCGACCGTGTTCAGCGACTGGAGCGCCGAGTAGAGTGTATTTGTCTTACCACTTCCAGTTGGTCCAGTCACCAGGACCATTCCGTAGGGCTTCGAAATGTTTCTCTTAAACTTGACGAGCGACTCCGATTCGAAACCGAGTTTCGTCATGTCGAGCATGAGATTCTGTTTGTCCAACAAGCGGAGCACAACTTTTTCGCCAAACAGAGTTGGAAGCGTAGAGACGCGGAAGTCGAGCTCGCGCGAACGAGAGTCGACTTTCACTTTGATCTTGATACGACCGTCCTGAGGCAGACGCTTCTCTGAGATATCGAGTTTCGACATGATCTTAATGCGTGAGATCAAAGCGTCGCGAAGTTTCAAAGGCGGATGCATCACGTCGTACAACACGCCGTCGATGCGGAACCTGATGCGCAACTCTTTTTCGTAAGGTTCGACGTGAATGTCAGAGGCGCCACGGCGCAGTGAATCGACGAGAAGGACGTTGACGAGACGCACCACTGGTGCGTCTTCACTCATGCGCGAGAGAGTTGAGAGATCGATCTCTTCGTTGTCTTCAACTACCTCGACATCCTCGGTCTGTCCAGTTTCGAAGTCGATGCTGTCCAGCGAGACAAGGTCGGCGTGAGTGATCGCGCCGTTACCATTTGAACCATTTGACGAGGTCGGGAGAGTGACTTCTTCTGTCGAAACCGAGGCCAACTCTATTTCCCGTGAGCTGCCGTAATACTTCGCGATTGCCTGTTGCACGCTGCCTTCGGCCACGACTACCGGTTCGACATTCAAGCCGGTCATAAACTTGACGTCGTCAATGGCGAAGACGTTGGTGGGGTCCACCATTGCCAGGGTGAGTGTTGCGCCGACGCGCGAGAGGGGCAGAACGGAATGTTTTTGCGTGACCTCTTGCGGGATGAGGCTTAAAACGCTGGGGTCGATACTGAAGAGATCTAGGTTGACGGAAGGGATGCCGTAATGTCTCGAGAGTACGGCAGTGATCATGTCGTCGCTAATAAGGCCGAGTTTGACAAGATTGAAGCCGAGCCGACCGCCGTGTTGGCGTTGGTACTCGACTGCCTCTCTCAGGTTTTGAGGGCTAATCAGATTTTCGCGTACCAGAATTTCGCCTAATTTGGCTGACATTTATGCTCTAGCTTTCGGGAGTGGGTAGATCCCTGCTTACTCTGAGTGGATTTGGAGGCGCCGAATGTGGCGCGAGGCATGATTCGAACTGTACCAGCAACGATGGTTCAACATCGTTGTGCGTTCATAGTACAGTTTGGCGACTTAGGGTGTCAAGGTAGGATTCCAGCGAAAATCGTAGGGAATTTAACAGTATCGAGCGCAGAAGCGCCGGGTAGATCTCAGCTCGATCCCGCTGAGATCTACCCGGCGCTACCGCGCTCGGTACTGTTTACCGGTCTATGGGCGTGGCTTGCGTCTAGTGGGAGTTTTCTCCGGCGCTATTTTCTCGGTGTTCTTCAACTCCGTCAGAATCGCCTTCGCATCGTCCTTCATGACATTTGTGTCGGGCGCCACGTCGACAAAGTGCTGTAGGTAGTTGGCCGCTTCCTGGAACTTCTCCTTGTCACCACTCGCGTACAGAGCGAGACCGGCGCCGAGATTCGCTTCCGGGCTATCCGGTTGCGTGGTAAGGATTGACTTAAAC
>JBKPJS010000676.1:0-2972 GCA_046730815.1 Acidobacteriota bacterium | reverse complement strand
CACGTCTTCGCCTTGCGATACCTGTGACCCGTTTGCTTTCAAGATCTTGTTGATGCGACCCGGGAGCGGAGATCGAAGCCCGGCCACTTCCCCGTCAGCCTGTTGAATTCGTGCCAGCGGCGATCTGCGCGAGACCGTCGCGCCCTCCTGTAAACTGCTCGCAATCACACCATCAGCCGGAGCTTTTAACGTGTACGGCTTAAGCACTGAAACGAGTTCTTCATGACCGCTGGGATCGTTGAATCTGACCAACGCCAGCGCCGCATTACGACGAACGATCGGTTCGGGATCGTGCAGCAGCTTCAGCAAAGCATTGTGGAATTCCTGTGACGTGTTATCGAATCCCATCAACCACGCCACCGTTAGCCGGAACTCAGTTTCCGGACTACCGCTGAGCATGATCAACTGCGGATACCAGTTTTTCGCCATACTATCACCGCGCTCCATGCGCTGTTGAATTTGCAGCAGCGCGTGTTGCACGTGGCGCGGGTTCCTTTGGTCGGTTAGATACTGGGAGATGTCTGCATCCGACAGTTCACGGCCAAACCAGGAGAAGTACCAGGCGAGGAATGTCGCCGCGACAAAAAGACCAGCAAGCAGCAGAATCGGACCTGAGCCGGGGACGCGCCTGCGCACCTCTGCGACTCTTATCTCGGGATGATTGCCGTTTTCAGCCATCGCGAATTCAGGAAGAATAGATCTGGTAAAGCATAAGATAAACGATCACGCCGGTGATCGACACGTACAGCCAGATCGGCAACGTAACGCGTGCGATACGCCTGTGACGTCCAAAGTCGTTGCGAATTGCACGGTAAAAAGTGAGCGCAACGAGTGGAACGATCACGACGGCGAGGATCGTGTGGCTCGTCAGGATAGTGAAATAGAACGGTCGGACCCAACCAGTTCCCTGAAAACGCGTCGCGCCGTGGTAATAGTGGTAAGTGAGGTAGGAAGCGAGAAACAGTAGCGAAACTACCAGTGCCGATGTCTGGCACGCACGATGAGCCGCAACGTTTCGTGACCTGATAAACGAGTAACCCGAAATCAGTAACACCGCGCTCGTGGCATTGAGACAAGCATTGAGATGCGGCAGGTAGGAAATGTAATCAGCCATTAAACGCTTCTTTGTGCAACCTCTGTGTTCTCTGTGTCTCTGTGGTGTATTGTGCGCAAGCGAGTTTTACCACAGAGACACAGAGAACACAGAGGTTGCACAGAGATCAGGCGTCCTTCGCTTCCGATCGACCGAGTCTGGCAACGATCTGTCTGACGTCCGGGGGAACGGCGCGGCCCTTCGCGTCGAGCAACGGCGGCGTGTGCGATCTGATTTGGCCCCACTCCGCACCAGCGGGAGCAGCAATAGACTTCTTGGTAAATGGCACGCGCAAACGGCCTTCGGATTTGAGATACAGCAGCGGGTTGATAGCAAACAGCAAAGCCATCAGGAGGCTGACGGTGATGATGAAGAGATTATCGATAGTGAGAAAGTCGCCCGAATCCAACACGCTGATAATCGCCAGTGCCAGGAAACCGAGCGCGACGAGGAAGCAAATGAGATTTAGTAGTCCGACTTCTCTCTTCATCAGAATCGATTATGCGGCCTCAGTGCTTCGCCTTTCCAGCCGGCTTCTTTCGTTCGCCGACTTCTTCATAACCACATCTTTCACACACCCACAGCGGAAACGATCCCGCGGGATCATTTCCGGATTGGTAAACAGCACGGTTCGAAGGAATGATCTTCCCGCCACACACCGGACAAACGCGCCCTCGCGTCGTGCGCTTTTCAATGTCGAGAGCTAATGGGTTGTTGTCACTCATCTCCGCGGTAACGTTTCAATATTATAAAGATGGAACAGAAGATCGTCGCCGGCGGGATCAACAGCACCAGCACGCCGATATTGAAGTTGCGAATAAACCGGGCGTCGGTGGCGCTGGTCAAGGCAGCGCGGCACATCGAACATTGTGCTTCGGCATAAGTATTCGCCAGCAGCACAAGTGCCACTGCCACAACGATCAAAACCAGCATTCGCCACCACTGCGACTTCATTATGGTTCCTCCAACGGCGCCGGAGCGACTGGCGGCGACTCCTTGAACTGGTAACGCAAACCAGCCGAGCGAAAACTATCGGGGAAAAAGACAAACAACAGGCAAATACATATTACCAGCATTGGAACGATCGTCAGTATTAAACTCAATCGTTCGAATCTCAAGTGCATGAAGTAGGCCACGATCAGCGCCGCCTTAATGATCGAAAGACCGAGCAAAATCACCAACATGATGTGGATCGGCATCGGCTTGTAAGCCAGGAAAATCTCGACGAGCGTCAAGGCCACGAGCCAAACCCAGATCGAGATGAACAGTTTGTTACTGCCGGCGAAATGTTCTTCAATGTGTGCGTGTGCATCCATTCCGGTTTTCCTCCACTGAACGGCTAACGAGCCAGGTGTCCGCCAACATCAACTGACATGATGTAAATCAGCGGGAAAACAAACATCCAGACGAGGTCGACGAAGTGCCAGTAAAGGCCGCTGATCTCGATGTCTTCGTGCTTCAGCTTGTTGACTCGCGCTGCAACCACGCCCAGGTAAACCGCGCCCGAAGCGACGTGGAACATGTGCAGCCCCGTAATCGTGAAAAAGGTCGCCCCAAAGAGTGGTGAAGGTGGAACGCCCTCAGTCGTCGTAAATACTTGCACCCAATGTTCGGGCAGGAAGAACGGCCGCAAGCCTTCGTGAATCAGGTGTTGCCATTCGATCAAGTGGAGCACGATAAAAGCCACGCCGAAGAAGATCGTCGCCAGGATCCATCTCCGAGCCTTGGATTTATCGCCTTTACTCGAAGCTGACACGCCAAACACCATCGTCAAGCTCGACGAGAGCAGACAGAAAGTCATCACCGAAGAAAAGACGATGCTCGGATAAAAAGGAAATGGAGTCGGCCAGACATTCGACGCGCGTAGATAACTGTAGCC
>JBKPJS010000675.1:0-1945 GCA_046730815.1 Acidobacteriota bacterium | reverse complement strand
AACCTGCAGCCGGTCGTAGCGTCAGGCGGGCTTCGCGTGCTCGCTGACTATGATCTCAACAATTGTCCACCACTCGAAATCCTGGTGATTCCCGGCGGTTGGGGAACGCGAACGCAGATTGAAAACGAACAACTAATCGATTGGATCGCAAAAGTGGGAAAAGAAGTAGGAACGTTAACATCGGTATGCACCGGCTCAATGCTACTAGGGCGCGCGCGATTACTCGATGGGTTGCGCGCTACGACTCATTGGCGCGCTTTGGATTGGATGCGAGACTCGTTTCCCGAAGTAACGGTCGAATCGGAGCTTCACGTCGTTGAACATGGCCGCGTTCTGACGTCGGCAGGAATCTCAGCAGGAATCGACATGGGTCTGAGAATCGTGGCGCGATACTGCGGAGAAACAGTCGCGCGCGCCACTGCGCGTCACATGGAATATCCGTTCCCCGACAGTAATGCGAGACGGATATGATTCCAGCTTCTTGTTCTTCTCTTCCGGCTGTAACACTCCGCGATACCCTAATCGCCGATCTGGACTATATTCTCGGCGCTGAACACGACGAGGAGAATAGACGATTTGTCATTCCGTGGACGCGGGAAGAACATAGTAGCAGCCTAAACAATCCGGACTGCGCGCACCTTACAATGAAGCCGATACTAGAGTTGGCTATGTGATTTTGATGGGATTGCGCGATCCCCACCAACGCATTGAGCTTCGCCGAATAGTAGTCGCACAGAAAGGGCGCGGTTTCGGCCCGGCAGCAATTCTCAAAGTGCAAGAGTAAACGTTTGAAGTTTATCACGCACATCGGCTCTGGCCGACGTAAAGGTGACAACGGTCACGCGCGCTCTGTTTATGAAAAGGCAGGCTTCATAGTCGAGGGAATTCTCAGGGAATGCCTTTTTCTCGGCGACAATTATGAATCCTTGGTTGTCATGTCGCTGCTCAGACACGACTACGAGGCCCAACGAACCGCAAACCTGCGTTAATTTAACAGCGTGAATCCGAAGCCCGTGACAATCCACCTTGACGAAGATTACTACGGATTGCGTGTCATCCATTCAATAACTTCTTCAGCATTTTTATCTGGCGGAAAGATGGGATAAAAGACCTTAACTATCGTCCCTTTTGACAGGATCATCGTCAGGCGCTTGGTTAATGTCTTTCCGTCGATTTCGAATGTCGGCAGGTTCAACGCCCGCGTGAAATTGAGTCCCTGATCGCTCAGCACCTCAAATGGCAATTCGAGTCGGGCAGCCATTTCGCCTTGGTATTCACTGCTCTGCGTGCTGAGCCCGAAGACCTGCGCGCCGAGCGCCTTGATCTGCTCAAAGTCATCGCGAAAGTTACAGGATTGCGGAGTGCAGCCTCGTGCGCCCGGAATGTCGTTCCAGCCTTCCGGCAATGGCTGTCCCGGTACTCCCGTCATGGGGTAGCAATAAACTACGGTGGTCTTCTCATTGGAGACATCGGCCAGATTCACCAGTCGATCCGCGGTTGACCTTAACCCAATGCGCGGAACCCATGCTCCTATCAGGTGATCAGCAGCGCCATCATCATGGGGGACCGGCAGATCAGTAGGTAATTCACTCAGATTTGTCATGGTCTAGGTACTGTCTTTCTTCTACTCATTAACAACGGTGTCATCCATGTGCGAATGCAAAACACCAGAACGTCTTTGCGTTATCTCGCGCATCTTGCTTTGGCCGTCAGGCGCGCGCTCCACGCCATAAAACGAACTTGGAAAAATTTAGAGGCTTTTGAATTCTCCAGATGGCGTCATGCTGATCCGGTGGGAACATTTCAGCGGGATCGCCGACTGCAATTCAATTAATCGGTATGTTGGTGTGCGCGGGCACGCGTGTCCGCAAGTGCACCACTGCACCTATGCGCACTTCCGTTCCATACGCCAAGTGCGCTCCGTGAAAGACCGATACGCCAGTAG
>JBKPJS010000674.1:0-4551 GCA_046730815.1 Acidobacteriota bacterium | reverse complement strand
GATCGTCTACCTTGTTGCGACGGGCCGGTGGTGGCTCTTCCCGCTCGGCTTGATTCCGGGTTACGGCTGCGCCTGGCTCGCGCATTTTCTGATCGAGAAAAACAAACCGGCGACGTTCAAATACCCGCTCTGGTCGTTCATGGGCGATTATAAGATGATCGCGATGATGCTCACGGGACGAAAGCTCAAATAGTTGAGAGGCAACATCCCCATCCCGGAAATTCCCCACGGCGAGGATCTGTGGCTCATGGTCTTCGTCACGTCGGTGCGAGAGCGCCGGACGCAGCAAGGCCGTCTCTTCTGCGACGCCTCCGCGCGTAATGCCACAGGCACACTCGCCCTCAAGATCTGGGGCGAAATCCTAGAAACGCAGAAAGAGATGAAGCCCGGCCTCTGGGGCATCACCGGCAAGCTCGAAACTTTCCAGGAAAGATCGCAATTCGTCGTTGCCGAGTACCGGCCCATCACGCTCGATCAGTATCGCGAACACCAAAACGCCGATCCGCGCCGGCCCCGCGCTTACACGGTCGACATCGAAACCATAACGCTGCCGGATTTCCGGGAACGAGTGGGGCCACAGCTCGAGCGCTCGATGCGGCTCGGCAACATGCGCGTCGAACAACAACAGCGTTACCTCGAAGACATTGCCGCGGAAGAAGAACGTTGCTACGCCCTCGGCGCGCTGAGCGCGACTTCCGGGCGAGTGCTGTCGATCGCGCTTCACGTCGGTGCGATTCCGGGTTTGGAGTTTCCGGAACTTGGACCTGAGGTCAGCGAGCACGTGTTTGGCATCGACAAAGACGGCTACGAGCAGCCCGAAAAGAGAGCGCTACAAGACTTCGTCAACGTCATGAAAGATTTCGACTGCGACTGCGACGAGCTTGTCGGACACAACATCATCGGCTTCGACCTTCCCTTCGTTTTTCAGCGCTGTTTGGCGCACTCAATCCAAGTGCGACCCTTTGTGAACCTCGCCGAGTACAACGTGCGCGGCGTCTTCGACACGATGCACCGCTGGTGGTTGGGCGCGAAACGTCACGTCAGTCTCGACGACATTGCGTGGGCCCTCGGGATCGAGTCGAGCAAGACGGCTGAGGTGGAAGGCAGCAAGGTATTTGACCTGTATCAGGCCGGGAAGCTCGATCTGATTCGCGAATACAATCTCAACGACGTGCGTGTGACACGGAAAGTGTATGAACGCATGGTCGCGAGCTTTGGCAGATGATCTCGCGCAAAGGCGCAAAGGCACAAAGAAAAACGCAAAGAGGACCTGAATTACTTTGCCTCTTCCTATGCGCCTTTACGCCTTTGCGCGAGACTTGACCGTCGAACCCGGGCAACGCAGCTAATTGCGGTCGAGGAGGCCCCCTAAACAATATAATGGATAGAAGTCGCTGACCAGTGGTAGAATCCGGCGCATGGAAATTGTCTTCCCCGTGTCGATGCTGGCCGTAGGCCTTGCCGTCGGCACCGTCTCCCTCTGGTTCATTACCCGGACGAAACTGAAATACGAATTCGATCGTGGCCGCGCTGACGGTGAAACCGAACGCGCCACGCTGACTGAGCGTCTCGCTCGCAAGGAAGATCAACTGCGCGAACTGCGCGACGCCCTGGATCGTGAAATCGATCAGGGAAACCAGTTGCGCGCGGAAGCGTCGCGCACGATGGCAAACTTTTCGGCCCTGCAAACGCGGCTCGAAGAAGAACGAAAGGCCAGCCATGAGAAGCTGGCCCTGCTTAGCACCGCCGAAGAGAAGCTCACGCATGCGTTCAAGGCAATCTCGGCGGACGCTCTGCGAAACAACAACCGATCGTTTCTCGATCTCGCAAAGCAAAACCTCCAGACGTTCCAGCAGACCGCGAAAGGCGAGCTCGAACGACGGCAGAACGCGATTGGCGATTTGATCAAACCACTCAAGGAGTCGCTCGAGAAGGTCGACTGCAAGATCGGCGAACTGGAGAAGACGCGCGCCGGCGCCTACTCCGAATTGCGTGAACAAGTCAAAGCATTGGCTCAGTCGCATTTACAACTTCAGTCGGAGACGGGAAACCTGGTGAAAGCGTTGCGCGTGCCGCACGTGCGTGGCCGCTGGGGTGAGATCCAGTTGCGGCGCGTGGTCGAGCTTGCAGGCATGCTCCAGTATTGCGACTTCATGGAGCAGGAGACGGTCGCGACCGAAGACAGTCGCATTCGTCCGGATGTCATCGTGCGGCTGCCGGGTAACCGCACGATCGTGGTTGACTCGAAAGTTCCGTTCGACGCTTTTTATGAATCGATCACGACCACTGACGACGAAGTCCGTATAAACAAACTGAAGGATCACGCACGACTCGTCCGAATGCACATCACTGCGCTCAGCCGGAAATCGTACTGGGAAACGGTGCAACCGACACCGGAGTTTGTGTTGTTGTTTCTGCCGGGAGAGAATTTCTACAGTGCGGCACTGGAAAACGATCCAAAGCTGATCGAAGACGGCGTCAGTCAGGGCGTGATCATCGCCACGCCGACGACGCTCATCGCTTTGCTGAAAGCTGTCTCGTACGGCTGGCGCCAGGAACAGATGGCGGACAATGCGCAGGAAGTCAGCAACCTCGCGAAGACGCTTTACGATCGCCTGCGGGTTTTTACGAGTTACTTCGACGACATCGGTCGCAATCTCGATCGCGCGCTCGATTCGTACAACAAAGGCGTGCGCTCACTCGAGACTCGCGTGCTGGTGACGGCGAGGCGTTTCAAAGAGCGTGGCGCAATCGCCGGTGAAGAGATCGAAACGCTGGAGCCAATCGACAAGGCAGCCCGAGCACTGAGCTTTGACGAAGGCGGACTGTTTCCCGAGGAAGACAAGCCGCTGCTAAAAGCACACGTCGCAAGAAATGGTAGAAAATAAAACGCATCCACAGATGACGCAGATTTCTCTCGTCTGCGTAATCTGTGTAATCTGTGGATACTGCTGTGAACGAAATTTGGTTAGGTCCTCTGCTCAACGACAATCGCGCGCTACTCATCGAGCGCTGCGCTAAGCTCGTTGCTAACAATCAAAGCGATTCCTTTGTTTATCTCGCGGCCTCGTACCCGCTCCTCGAACACGTTACCCAAAGTATTCTCGACGGCACTCGCAATCGTGGAGTTTGGGGTGAACTTCCGGTCTATCTGTTTCGTGGACTGGTCCGGCGTGTTTTGTATTCGGCCGTCGATGAGAACGATGAACGACTGTCGCCGCGCGTCCCGATCGATCGCGACGAGTTGCCACTGAAGCGCAGTTTGATTTCGCAAGTGTTGCTTCAGTTGCTGTCGACAAACCAATTGAAGGCCTTTGCGCCACTTGCCACGCGTGAAGGGTGTGTGAACAGCGTTGCCACACTGCTCGGAGAGATCCAGCGTGCCGCTCGCACTCCCGCGGAACTTATCGACATCCTGACGACGCGAGCGCGCGATCTTGAAAAAGCTGGTGAAGCCCGAGGCATCACACAGCTCGATTTCGATAGAGAAGTCGCACTGATCTACTCCACTTACGCCGAGCTGCTGAATCAAAATCAATTTACTGAAGAAGACGCGGAACAGTTGCGTGCGCTCTGGGTGTTGCGCGGGATGATCGACGAGCGGTTTGTGCGCGTGCCGTGGTTGTCAAAGGTGCAGCTTTTTATTATCGACGGATTCTTCGATTTCACCCCCGTGCAGGGTGAGTTGCTGCGCCAGTTGCTTCCGCGCTTTCCGGAAACCGTAATCAATCTGAATCACGACGACAGTAACCCGGAAATATTTGTTCCGTTCCAGGAGACGATTGGACAACTGCAAGGTATGGCAACGTTTGACACGGTCCATACGCGCGACTACACCGTCACCACCGGCGCCTTGTCAGCACTGCGCGAGAATCTTTTTAATCCTTTGAAGTCCGATGAAGTTTCGAAAGAGCCGGAGTTTGTCGCACGTGAAATCCGTCATCTTGAGTGTGGCGATCGCGACACGGAAATCCGCACCATCGCCCGCGAAGTGAAACGTCTAGTCCTCACCGAGAATTACAGGCTCGCCGACATGGCGCTCATCGTTCGCAAATATGAGACGTACGCTTCGACGATCTCCCGCGTGATGCTTGATGAGTCGATACCTTGCAATCTCGAGTTGCGAATCGACGCCGCCGACGTTCCGGCCAGCCGCGCTGCGCTCAAACTGCTGGTGCTCCTCGAAGGGCTTTCTTCGGAAGACAATCAAGCAACGCGGATCGCGGAGATTGCGGATCTGATCAAGTCGGAATACTTCCGTCTCAGCGACGAGGAGTTGCGCGTTCTCTCGTCGCGCTTCGACGAGCGTCACCTGGATTTGTTCCGGGCCGACGCCCAAACGCTTACGCCAGAAACAGTGCACCGCTTGAAAAATCGCTACCGCATCGGTTTTTGGGATGCTGACGCACTCGAAAATGCATTTGCGTATGTCGGCAGTGATCTGAGCGTCAGCGCGTGGCTCACCCGCGCTCACAAACTGTTCACGGATCTCCCCGGCGCTACGGCAACAAAAGAAATCTTGAGCATCGATTCCGGCGCACAGGATCGCGA
>JBKPJS010000673.1:0-6277 GCA_046730815.1 Acidobacteriota bacterium | reverse complement strand
CCTCTTCCTGTGGCGCCAGCGGATCGCGTGGCAGGAGCATTTTCGTCTTCAACTCGATGAGCGTGGCCGCCATCACGAGAAAATCGCCGGCCACTGCGATATCCATCTCCTGCATGACGCGCAGGTAACGCAGATACTCGTCGGTGATGCGCGCAACCGGAATGTCGTAGATACTGACGTGCTCCTGGCGAATGAGATGGAGCAAGAGATCGAGCGGCCCCTCAAACTCACCGAGCAGGATCTTCAGATCGTCGGTGACGTCATCAGGAACGATTTGCGGCACCGCCCCGGCCACGTTGAGCGGAGCTTTGGGTGTATCTTCTTCTATCGTTTTTAGCCACGGATAACCGCGGATCAGAACTGATCAGTAAAAATCCGTGTTTATCCGTGGCCTATTTTAGTCAACGCTTGAGACCTGTTCGCTGGAATACGTCTTCCAGGGTTACACTTGCAATCTGCCTGGCTTTATCACGACCTTCATCAAGTATCTCGTCGAGTCGTTCGTCACTAATCTCTTTCACACGCTGTTGAAACGGACGCAGAAACTCGATAGTCGCTTCCGCCAGATCACCTTTCAACTGCGCATAGCCCTTACCCGCAAAATGATCTTCAACTTGCTGCGGTGTCGTTCCGGTGATCAGGTGATAGATCTCCAGGAGATTGTTGATTGCCGGCCGCGATTCGTCGAATCGGATCTCGGTTCCTGAATCAGTGACAGCACGTTTGAACTTTTTCTGAACTGTGTCAGCGTCGTCCATCAACAGAACGCAGCCATTAGGATCGTCATCAGACTTCGACATCTTCTTCGAAGGATCCGACAACGACATAATTCGGGCGCCGACTTTGGGGATATAAGCATCCGGTACTTTGAATGTCTCGCCGTAATCGCGGTTGAACCTGACGGCGACGTCACGAGTCAGCTCGAGATGCTGCCGCTGATCGTCGCCGACTGGCACGAGATCAGTGTGGTAAAGCAGAATGTCGGCAGCCATCAAAACCGGATAGTCAAACAAACCGATAGTTATATTCTCCTGCTGTTTCCGCGCCTTGTCTTTGTATTGCGTCATGCGCTCGAGCTCCGACATGCGCGCGACGCAATTGAGAACCCAGGTCAGCTCAGCGTGTTCTGAAACGTCTGACTGGATGAAGACTGTCGAGACCTGCGGATCAATGCCGACTGCCAGGTAAATCCTCGCGAGATCTCGCGTTTTCTCTGCCAGCAATGCAGGGTCCTGGGCCACGGTAATAGCATGCAGGTTCACGATACAAAAGAAGCTTTCGTATTCGTGTTGTAACGCAACCCAATTGCGCAACGCGCCAAGGTAGTTGCCGAGGTGTACGTTGCCGGTTGGTTGCGCGCCACTAAAAATTCGCTTCGTCATGTGACACCGAGAAATAAAAGGTAAGAAACAAACTCTATTACAGGACTGATGATTGCGTTAAAGACGCCGAGGTAAATCAAAAGCATCAGGATGATGTAGCCGTACTGCTCCAGGATTTCCAACAGCGGTCGCATGCTCGCCGGCAAAAACGTATCGAGGATCTTACTGCCATCGAGTGGCGGGAAAGGCAATAGATTAAACACGGCGAGTGAAATGTTCATGATCAGCAAATAGCTGAGAAACAGGCCGATTGGTTCCTGCATCGATACCGCAAGCCGTTCGTCCGCTCGCGTGAGCAGCAAGATCTTGAAGATGGTAAAAGCGATAATCGCAATGATCGTATTTGCGAGAATCCCGGCGATCGAGACCATCACGTTCGCCAGGTCTTTGTTGCGCCAGCGCAGTGGATTCACGGGAGTCGGTTTACCCCAGCCGATCAGTGGAATCGAGGCCATCGGTCCGCCGATGTGGCCAAAGATAAACATCACTATCGGGATCAGCAGCGTTCCAATCGGATCCGTGTGGGCCAGCGGATTGAGCGTGATCCGTCCCAGGAGCCGCGCCGTGTCGTCGCCAAACTTGTAAGACATCCAGGCGTGCGCCGCCTCGTGCGCCGAGATCGCGAGCAGCAGCACCACCATGTAAATCACAAGTTGTGGAATCAGTTGTTCTGGATTCATCTGAACAGATCGCTCAACTTAGCATTCTGCTCTTCTCTGTGCAACCTTTGGCTTTAGCCGAGATGGACGCGGATAAACGCCGATCTTGATCGTCCTCTGCGGCTAATAGAGAAGCCATTAAGCCGGCAACAGCGTGCCTTTGATCTGAGTCGGCAGGCTGTAAACGGAATCTATTGAAACCACAGCCATCTCTCCAGCCGAGTTAAACGCAAGTCCGATTAGATTGGTTCCGGCGACAATAACTTTTGCATCGCCGTTCGGTGAGATGCGAACGATACCGCGGCGGCCGCGCAGGGCCGCAGCCACGTACAAGTTTCCTTCTCTATCAAACGCCAGACCTTGAGGTCGCCCGAGTCCCTTAAAGAAAACATCCACCTCGCCTTCAGGATTTATTCGCCAGATCGAATCATAGCTCGTGACAGTTGGACCAGCGACGTACAGCGAATCATCCGGACCAAACGCCAGGTGAAACGCCGAGACTGATGGTTCAACCTCCGTCCACGCTCGTTCTTCGCCAATCCCGTTCACCTTGAAGATCGTTCCAGTGCGATCGCCGATATACATCAAGCCGCGGCGATCGAATGCTATTCCCGTCGCAACTCCAAGATTGCGCGCGAAGACAACTGCATCTTTGAAGGGAGTGAGTTTGTAAACAACACCTTCAAGCCGGCTCGTGACGAACATTTGACCGTCGAGTCCGAAAGCGATGCCGGTTGGGTTTGGAATGTCTCCGGAGTACTCCGAAACATCGCCACCGATGTCTATCCTAAAAAGTGTGACCGGCAACTCCTCACCTCGCGATCCGGAACGCGTCACAAACAGTGCGCCGTCATCCGGATCGAATGCCGGATTCGAAACTGGATGAAGATCTCCGGCAAGTTTTCTCGCGAGTGTAAGGTGCGCCGGTTCACTTACTTGGTGTTTGCTGCTCAACTTGACTTCGACCTCGCCGTCCTTCGTTTCAGGTACTTGCGCAAGCACACGGCGTGGCCCAAGCGCCACGATCTGAGCAGGCGAGTCTCCGATCAATACTGAACATTGAGACGGATCGCGAGTGTCAAAATCGGTGCAGTCAATCACGATCTCCCCACCCGCGATTGCATACGGAGGATCGATATTGAGGATTTTCGCGACGTTACCCATAAAGGCCGCCATAATACGACGCGCCCAAATCGAAGTCTATTTAGCCGCAGATGGACGGCTAAAAGCTATGTTATAATTCGCCCCCGTATAGGAAGGAAAAGGCCATCACCAGCGTTCTAGGCAACACTCTGGGCTTAAAACCAAATCAACTGCGGCGCATCGAAAAGCTGTACACTCGGCGCATACCTCCAGACCAGATCGTCACTCCCGAATTTGCCCGCCAATTGTGCGAGTTGTCTCACGAAACACGCAGGCAAATCGGGGCGCTCATCGATCGCCAGGGGCACATCCAGTACGTAATGGTGGGCGACAACCGTCGCATCGAACTACCCGACTTCAAACGTGTTCGCGTTGCTTCAGGACGATTCCGCGGACTCCGTTGTGTGCACACGCATCTGCGCGGCGAACCGCTCACGCAAGACGACTTAACAGACCTCGCACTGCTGCGATTGGACCTGATGGCTGCAATTGACGTTGACGCGGAGTCAGGCCTGCCGGGACTGGTTCGCGCTGCGCACTTGTTACCGCTGCACTCAGGCGAGCTCGACAATGCAACCACGCCGGAACTCTATGCCTTCCTGGAACCAAAAGTAGCTTCGCAACTCGATCTCGATTTCCAGGCACTGATTAATTCACTCGAAGAAGAGATGGCGCGAAACCGGCGCACTGCACGTCGCGCCGAAGTCCGTGACCGCACCATCCTGGTAGGTGTTGCGACGGGATCGTTGGCGGATGCCGAGGAGTCAATGGCGGAGCTTGCGGAGCTCGCTGCGTCTGCGGGCATGGTGGTCCAGGATCGAATCATCCAACGTCGTTCAGCAATCGATCCGCGAACCGTGCTCGGACGCGGCAAGCTTGATGAGCTCATCATCCGCGCACTGCAACTCGGCGCCGACATGCTCGTCTTTGATAGTGAACTCTCGCCCGCGCAAGTGAGATCGTTGTCGGAAGCAACGGATCTCAAGGTTATCGATCGATCGCAATTGATCCTCGACATCTTCGCTCAGCGCGCGCAATCGAAAGAAGGAAAGATCCAGGTTGAGTTGGCCCAGTTGAAATACTTGCTGCCGCGATTAATCGCCGGCCAGGACTCCGCGTTCTCGCGCTTGGCGGGTGGGATTGGCGGCAGAGGTCCTGGTGAAACAAAACTGGAAACCGATCGCCGGCGCGTTCGCGATCGCATCAATCGCCTCGAACGTGAAATCGAAGGGCAGAGACAGCGACGCCAGGAACGTCGCAAGGGACGAACACGACAGGGACTGCCGGTGATTTCGATCGTGGGTTACACCAACGCGGGAAAATCCACACTGCTGAACGCGCTCACAAAGAGCGACGTGCACGCCGAGCAGCGCATGTTTGCCACGTTGGATCCGACCTCCCGGCGGCTTCGTCTGCCGCGCGAACAGGAAGTGATCATCAACGACACTGTCGGCTTTATTCGGGCGCTGCCTCCCGACTTACTCTCCGCTTTCCGCGCCACGCTCGAAGAGATTAGTGACAGCACGCTACTGATTCACGCGGTCGATATTTCAAACCCGCGCTGGGTGCAACAGATTCAATCGGTAAAGCGAATTTTGGCGGAACTGAAGCTGGCAGACATTCCTTCTATCCTCGCGCTTAATAAAGCTGATCTGGTTGAGCCCGAGGTCCTGGAAGCTGCCGTTCGCCAGGCGCATCAACTCGACGGCGGTGAAACGGTTGTAATCTCCGCGATCAAGCCGACTACATTGGATGCTTTACTGGAAAAGGCGGGCGCCGTCCTGGCCCGCAACCTCGCAGCCGCATGAGAACGAACCACAAAGGCACATGATAGAAATCAAAAGGTCAGTAGATACAGATAAACCTTTTGTGCTTTTTGTGCCTCTTTGTGGCTAGTTGTTGCGACTCTTTAGGCAAGCTATGGGACTTCGTCCACGATTCAAAACTCCATTAAGCCAGGCGCGCGATAAGCTCATCGCCTACGCGATTCGCCCGCTGATGGTGCTCCAGCCGCGGACACGATTTCTCATCGGCTTTGGCGTCCTCGTGATACTCACCACCCTCCTGCTGCTCAGCAATCCTCCTTCTCGTTTCACTGAAGATTACAAACTCGGCGACGTGCTCGGGCGATCGATTATTGCTCCTGCCGATCTTACTGCCGTAGATCAGGTTGAGACTGAAAGACGAAAAGTTGTCGCGCGAGAAACCACGCGCTCGGTTTTCAATTTTGATTCCAGTCGCGCGGAAACGTCCGTACAAAGCTTTCGCACTGCCTGGGAAGAACTCAAAACCACCGCGGGGAGCAAGTCCGTCACCTGGACTGGCGAAGGAGGTCCGGCGGTTGCTCAAGCAATCATTTCGCACAACTTCAACGAAGCCGATCTGGACCGCCTCGAGTCAATAATTCGAGAAATCGGCGGCGGCTACATTTACGACGACGGCGATGCGGTTCGTTTGCAGCAGGAAATCGTACTCGTCGACGTTCGCAATCCAGTGGCGCAGATGATTGTGCCTGCACCCCGCACGAGAATGGTCCCACTCTCGTCAGCGCGTCGCAGCCTCGAGCTGAGAATCGTTAATCTTCCGGGTTGGACACCCGCGCAGAGAGTTGCGCTCACCTCCGCACTACTGCCGTTGATTCGTCCCAATGTGGTTTTGGATCAGACAGCAACGGCCGCGGCCCGTGAAACAGAAGCCAGCCATCTCGAACCGGTTGTGATCTCGCTGAAGCGCAATCAAGTCGTCGCACGCGAAGGCGACACCGTCACGCCCAGCATTCTGGCTCAAATCGGCGCGATCAAAAGCGCGGGCCACTCGGGCAGACCCTGGCACAACTTCTTTGGATTGCTGCTGGTAGTGATCGCTGTCTACTGGGTTGCCTGGAAGTTTGCCGAACACCGGAGCGAGGGCAGTCCGCTGAGTTTGACTAAACACAAAGCATTCGCCCTGGTCGGTTCGGCAATTGTGGTCCAAACGGCGCTTATGAAGATCGGGTTTACTTTCGGCGATAGTCTAGCCGCGCGAATGCAAGCGCCTTTCAACGACCCGATCATTTGGAACTTCGCCGTACCATTCGCCGCCGCGGCACTGCTG
>JBKPJS010000672.1:0-10621 GCA_046730815.1 Acidobacteriota bacterium | reverse complement strand
GCAATAATCGAGTTAGAGGCACATGATCACACCAGATATTTTTGAAGGACTTACTTTCGACGACGTACTCTTAATCCCGGATCGTTCCGACGTTCTACCTTCCCAGACTGACACCGCCACCCAATTCACGCGCAACATCCGGCTGCAAATCCCACTCTGCTCAGCGGCGATGGACACCGTGACCGAAGCATCGCTGGCGATCGCGCTCGCGCAGCAAGGCGGCATCGGCGTCATTCACAAAAACCTGAGCATCGAAAAACAAGCGGAGGAAGTTGATAAGGTAAAGCGATCGGAATCGGGAATGATCGTTGACCCAGTGACGATACGACCCGATCGTCCGGTGCGTGAAGCACTGCAAGTGATGGAGCGTTTTCACATCAGCGGTGTTCCTGTTGTCGATGAGAGTGGCCACCTGGTTGGTATAATCACCAATCGCGACCTTCGTTTCGAAACAAGGTTCGAAATACCAGTCGCGGAAGTGATGACAAAACAACCGTTGGTCACGGTTCCCGTGGGCACGACGTTGGAACAGGCGAAGGCAGTGCTACAAAAACATCGGATCGAAAAGCTGCTGGTCGTCGACGAAGATAAACATATAAAAGGACTCATCACCGTAAAAGACATTCAGAAGGCCATCAAATACCCGTCAGCGGCCAAAGATAATCTCGGACGTTTGCGCGTCGCTGCGGCGATTGGAGCGACCGGTGATTATCGCGAACGCGCCGACGAGCTCGTCAAAGCGCGCGTCGATTGCCTCGTAATCGATACTGCGCACGGCCACTCGTCACGTGTGATCGACGCCGTACGCGAAATCAAAAAGCGTCATGGTGAAACGGATTTGATTGCAGGAAACGTCGGAACAACCGCGGGCGCACAGGAGCTGATCGACGCGGGAGTCGACGCAATCAAAGTGGGCATTGGTCCAGGATCCATCTGTACGACACGGGTTGTTACCGGCGCCGGAGTTCCGCAAATCACAGCTATCTCCAGTTGTGTTAAAGCCGCGCGAGGCAAAAATGTTCCTGTGATCTCGGATGGAGGCGTGAAGTTTTCCGGCGACGTAGCGAAGGCGATCGCGGCAGGCGCCGACGTGGTCATGATTGGTTCGCTGTTCGCCGGAACGGAAGAGGCGCCCGGTGAAGTGATCTTATTTCAAGGTCGCTCGTTCAAGACGTACCGCGGAATGGGATCCATCGGCGCGATGCGCGAAGGCTCGCGCGATCGTTACGCGCAGGACGCAACCGAGAACGATTCGAAACTCGTTCCCGAAGGGATCGAAGGACGAGTGCCTTACAAAGGCACGCTGGCGGATATGGTGACGCAACTCGTCGGCGGGCTTCGATCGGGAATGGGATACACAGGCTGCCGCACGATAACAGAGTTTCAGGAGCGCACTCGGTTCCTGCGCATCACGTCCGCGGGCCTGAAAGAATCGCACGTCCACGACGTGATCATCACCAAGGAAGCGCCTAATTACCGCTTAGAATAAGCCGCAGATTTACGCAGATATAAATATTTTCTTATCCGCGTTTATGTGCGTCCATCCGCGGCTTGAATTCTGTTTTCTGCGACTCAGCAGGCGACGCAGTTTTAATCGTGCTTTATGTAATTGCGATTTTGAGGTGCCTACGGCGCACTTCAGTATCTCGCTGATCTGGTGGTGCTCGTATCCTTCCACGTCGTGCAGAATGAAAACCGCGCGATAACCCGGCGCAAGTTGTCCAAGCGCCTCGTCTAAAGCAATGTGATCGACAATGGATGCTCCGCTGCTTCTTGCAGTGGCGCTCACAAACTCGTTCACGGATTCGCTGTGCTCGGTCCTACCTTCCAATCTCACTGCCGTCTTCCGAAAGTGCATTAGCACTGCGTTGACTGTCAGCCTGTGAAGCCAGGTAGTGAACAACGATTCACCGCGAAATGTTTTCAGCTTGCGGAAGAGTTGAATGAACACTTCCTGCGTCAGGTCTTCTGCTTCAGCAACATTCCGCGTCATGCGGAGGCAGTGGCTGTAGACGCGGCGATTGTAAGTTCGATATATCTCCTCGAACGCCGCCATATCCCCGGCCGCCGCAAGTTGCACATTTGGATCGATATCCATTTCGTTTACTCCGGGATGACCTCGACTTACTCACGTGAAGTCGAGGCCAACCCCTCAATGATTGATTAAATCGTTACGGTAGATCCGCAGCGATTGTGACGATCTCTGGCGCTTTCATTGCCGCCATTCCAACTATGTTGTCGTGGGTGTGCCGTTCGGCGTCCTTTTCACCTCGTGATTTAGGTAGTGCCCGCCCGGTGTTAGCGGCGGCCGGCCAAATCTGGAACAGGAAGTACTCATCTCCATAACGATGAAAAACCAGTGTGGCTTTATCCTGCGAATTGAGTCTGACCACGGGAATGGTGAACCGATTTAAATTCGCGTGCCCATCCGCGCTGCTGATCCGCACGATCGTATCTCCAGCACTCTGTTCAGCGCGGACGATCGAATACTTACCAGCCTGAAACTTCTTGTTGGCTACTGTGAAATCAAATGGAATGTTTGCTGTTACTTTGTATTCGAGAGATTGTGCTTTTGCGGTTGCTCCCGCTGCAATCATTATCATGACTACGAGCAAACCGATTTTAGTTAATCCCTTTCCAACTTCGTTCTTCATAACGTCTCCTCTTTCTTTCTTTCCTCTTCATGATCGCTTCTGATTTACTTACTGTTTCGGCGCCTCAGTTATTCCCATCAACATGAACTCTGACGCATTCAATCGGGATCGCGTCATTGCTCACTGATCTCTGACGCCCTTCTAATGAATCACCTGGCGACAACTCGCGTAGTGACTCGTGTAAACGCTTTCGCGCGCGTGCCAGACGCGACATAACAGTGCCTATCGGAACGCCTGTAACAACAGCGATCTCTTTGTAAGAGAGCTCCTCTAATTCCCGCAGGACCATTACTTCGCGAAACTCTACTGGCAGTTTTTCGATAGCGCTGTTAATTAGCTCCCCCTGCGCTTTCAACACCTGTTGTGTTTCCGGATCCGGTTCGTCAGATTCTTTCGCCCGCACGGCTTCATCGAAGTCGGCTGCGAGTTCCGGCGACCGGTTGTGTCTAAGCCACGTGTAGCAAGTGTTCCGCACAATCGTCAGCAACCACGCTCGCGCGTTTGAGCCATGGAACCCGCCAAAAAACCTGAACGCGCGCAGGTAAGCTTCCTGGACCACGTCTTGAGCATCGTGCTCGTTTCGGGTCAACCAGCGCGCCAGGTTGTAGGCGGCATCCAAATGCGGCAAAACGGCTTCTTCGAAATTCATTGCTTTCGATTGTGTGGGCTTGCTCACCCACGAACGTTCAAGCAACCAAAACTGCCACCCTTTGCTGTTCCAAAGCAGCGCGAATACGTGCAAGGTGGTGATAACTGTGTCGCAGCGCGTGGTCCTCAACGATGAACTGGCACGTAAGCGGTGCATTAGCGTTGAGCGACACAGGCGCCGCTTGATCAAGATCCTCGTCGGTGAACGCTCGGACTGCGGCAGCGGCCATGGCGCTGTTGCGACGAAGTAGATCGAGTGCTTCTTCTTTCGTGACACCGTCATGCTGCTTCGCATGTTCCGCATTGATCGTGTTGACCACGTCCACGGTCAGGCCTTCGACAGGCTTGCCTCCCGCAACTGTCTGGGCCACCTGAATCTCGATCGGATACATACTCGCGACGTGATGCACGACCACTCCGATCTTTCGCCCATCACCAGGGACGCGGCTTTGCCACTCTGACTCCGTGAGGGAGCTTGCAAAAGCCTCGAGTGCAAGCGCCCCCCTCTCAAGCCGCCGGGCAAGTTCGTAACTGCGTTTACTCATTTTTGTTCTCCTTACTGAACCGGCTGTGGTTCACCGTAAATAAAATCGTCCATCGCGACGACATCCTCTTTCTCAGAATCATTGCCGCCCAACGCAACGTTGCCGCTCGTTATCCGAACGTGAGCGATACGCGCGTCGTGCAAGACAATGCCAAAAAATGAAAGACCACCATCGCCCGGCGAAGCCGGCACGTAGCTGCTGAACAGCAACTCACCGTTAACGCCGTAGTACTCAATCAACGTGCTTGCGTTGCGGTTACCTCGTTTTCTTGCTGGACCACTCCCGTTTGGTTGGTCCACATCCGTGAAGACCGCACCGAAGCCAGTGACAGTCGCGGGTACGTTGCCGCCGCCAGGCACGAAAAAGTCGACATCGGTAACGTTGCCGCCCACTACGCTGAATAGGCGCGACGCGCTGAAGGCGGTAAAGGTCGTGCTGTATGTTGGGTTATTAAAGAAGCCCGCGAGTCCTCCCGGCGGGTTTAGAATTGGATCGGCGCTGGCCGGAGCCTGCAGGAAGCCTGTGCCGTCAGGAGTTGTGAATAAGGCGCCGCGTGTGACCAGAAAGCCTGCAAACGGATTGCCCGCGAGCGTAGTGTTCAGGTTGGCTGTGCTGCCGCCGTCCCAGTTGATCTCACGACGACCAAGAGCAATCGGACCTTGATTATTGCCATTGTTTTGTAGACCTAGAGCATTGCGGTATTGATCAACGGAGCTTTGAATTGAGGTTGTCGTTGGCCCAGCAGCCTGAAATACGGTTGCCGGAATTCTTTCCGCGCTTGCGCCCGGAATTTCTGCGGTGTCGTCTTGCGCATTAGCATAGGTAAGTGAAAGCATCACCAAAACCAACAGCATGCCCAGTCCAACCGCCATTCTTGAAATATTTTTCTTCATAACTAGTCCTTTCTAAGTGTCGAACGCGCGTGAGAATAGCGGGGACCGGAAACGCAGTCATAACTTTCCGGTAATTGTGCGGTAACGTTTTTGGGTTAGTTTTGGTTGAAGATGATTCGCGGCGTGGTTACGGCTTCGCCGCCGGAGTTGGCTTCGCGGCGGGGCTCTGTGCGGTACTCTTTTTTACTCGAAGTCATTGCGGCGTTGCCGCGGCTCTGCCGCCTGATGTGAGGCGGGGCTCTGCCCCGCCGTGAGATTTTTACTGATCAGTTTGGGCTATGCCCATGGTCCGGGCTCTGCCCGATTATGGAGGGCAAAGCCCGGGACCAGGGGCATAGCCCCGAACCTTTTAGAGGATAGTGACGGCGGGGCAGAGCCCCGCCTCACATCCGGCGGCGGAGCCGCTCCGATCAGCCAAATGATTCGGGTTAGTTAGAGCTCTTTTGTATCGCGGACCTGGGCCAGCACTATGGCCATGAAAGCGAGCAGTTCGTCGAGTGAGTGAAATCGTGTTGTCTGACATGATGCAACATGCTCAACCCTGCCCTCGAAACGGCCGGCATCGATGTCAGCGTCTGTCCGAAACTGGATAACGAAAGCAGCCTTGGTTTGCCATCCGTACATCAGAAGAGCACAATGGCCCAAACGTGGTTCGTAAGTCCTAAAAGTTACGTAAGTTTTCGGTAACGTTCTGTGAACCCGATTGCGAATGATAAGCGGATAGCCTTCGATCGCTTTTCCCTCGATCTCGTTAACGAGTCCCTTTGGAAAGGCTCGGAAGAGATCAAGCTCAGGCCGAAAGCATTCGCACTACTCAACTACCTCCTCCACCATCCGGACCAGCTCGTCACCAAAGAAGAACTGCTGAATGCCATCTGGCCGGAAACATTCGTCGGCGACGCAGTCCTGAAAGTAACTGTTCGTCAGTTACGAGAGGCCCTCGACGACAATCCAAAGTCTCCTCGGGTTATTGAAACTTCACATCGACGCGGTTATCGCTTTATCGCGCAGATCGCGGAGCGAGAGCGCAAACCACAGGATCTGCCACGCGCCGACAACGGTCATTCGGGCGCCTTTCGCGTTTATGTAGGAGTTGTCGGGCGCGCGCAGGCTTTGTCGCGAATGCAACGTTGGCTGCGCAGGACTCTGCACGGAGAGCGCCAAATTGTTTTCGTCACAGGCGAAGCCGGCATTGGGAAGACTTCGTTAGTTGACGCGTTCGCGCGCACCATTCCTGCCGATGGAACTATTCGTGTGGGCCGTGGTCAATGTTTGGATCAGTATGGGACTGGTGAGGCGTACTTGCCCGTTCTCGAAGCGATTGGACGTCTGTGCCGGGAAGAGCAACAAGTCACGCAAGTGCTGCGAGCTCACGCGCCTATGTGGTTGCTGCAAATGCCGTCGCTTTTGAGTGCATCGGATCGCGAGTTGTTGAGTAGGGAAATGGCGGGCGCAACGCGTGAGCGAATGCTGCGTGAGATGGGCGAGGCTTTGGACGCTTTAACAGTGGAGGCGCCGCTGGTCCTGATTTTAGAAGACCTGCACTGGAGCGATTACTCAACGCTGGATCTAATTTCGTACCTGGCGACGCAACGGCAGCGCTCTCACCTCATGCTGATTGGGACTTTTCGCAACGTAGAGCTGATCGTGAGTGGTCACCCGCTCAAGTCGGTGAAGCAGGAGTTACTCGCCAAGCAGCAATGTGAAGAGTTGCCGCTTGAATACCTGACTGCGGCCGCCGTGTGGGAATACTTGTCCGTCAGATTTCCGAGTAATCGTTTTCCTGCCCGCCTTGCACGATTGATACACGACCGTACCGATGGCAATCCGCTGTTCATGGTGAATGCCGTCGACTATCTCCTGGAATTAGGATTGATTGCCGAACGTGCCGGCAGTTGGGACTTAGTGGCGGATATTGACAACGTCGAAGTCGGAGTGCCTGACAATATTAAGCAGATGATTGAGAGACAGGTGGACCATCTCGGCCTCGAGAAGCAGAGGACGCTTGAAGCGGCAAGTGTAGCCGGAGTTGAATTTTCAACGCCGGCGCTGGCGGCGGGACTCGAAGAGGATTTGAATGGCGTAGAAGCGCGCTGTCGTGAGCTGGCTCTTCAAGGACAGTTCATTCAGGATTGTGGTGTTCAGGAATTACCGACTGGAGAAATTGCAACACGATATGGCTTCGTACACGCTCTTTATCAGAACGTGTTGTATGAGCGTTTACCGGCGGCGCGACGCGTGCAACTGCACCGGCTTATAGCTGAGCGCGGTGAGGAGGTCTATGGCGACCGTGCCGTGGAGATTTCAGCAGAGCTCGCAATGCATTTCGAGCGAGCCCGCGACTACAAGCGTGCCGCACGTTATCTGAAGCAAGGCGCGGAAAACGCGATTCGGCGGTTTGCTTATCAGGAAGCAGTTGGACTCGCACGCCGCGGTATCGAGTTGATCAATAAACTGCCGAACTCACGCGAGACTGTAGACGATTCGCTGTGCTTGCACCTGACGCTGGGCGTTCCATTGATTGCTATCGAGGGTTATGCCTCTCCGAATGTCGGCATCGTCTACATGAAGGCTCATGAACTGTATGAGCAGTTGGGCGACACGCCCGATGTGTCCGAAGTGCTGTGGGGATTATGGACATTCGAGATGTTGAGTGCGGAGCTAGAAACTGCTCGTCACATCGCGCAGGAATTTCTACGTCTCTCTGAGCGCCTGCCGTATCCAGGACTTGCGTTGCGAGGGCATTGGGCACTGGAGATTACCTTTACTCACAGTGGCAATTTTGAGCTGGCGTTGGACCACTTCGACAAAGCACTTGCACTATACGATCCGGCTCTACATCGCGATGATTCATTTCTCTATGCGTTGAATCCAGGCGTGGCAATGCCGTGCTTCGCTGCCTGGGCACTTTGGTTTGTCGGCAGACCGGATCAAGCGTTGGATCGCATGAAGGAAGCCGTCGCGCTTGCGCGCGAGTTGCGGGAGCCACAGGGACTGGCACATGCGTACTTCTTCGCGACCGTTCTGTATCACCTCCGCCGCGATCACCAGATGACGCAACAGTATGCTGAAGCTGTCGTCGACATCTCGCGCGAACATGGCCTGGTGCTCTATCAAGCCATGGCCACTCTAATGCAAGGTTGGATTTTGAGCGAACACGGGCGTGAGCATGAAGGAATCGATCTGATGCGCGAGGGTCTCGCGGCGCTTGATGCAACGGGAACGGCGCTGGTTCGTCCGCACTTCCTGGCCTTGCTCGCAACCGCCTTGTCCAGGGTCGAACATAACGAAGAAGCACTGCAACTGCTCGACGAAGCGATAACAATGGTGAGTAACAATGGCGAGCGGTACTTTGAGGCCGAGTTGTATCGTCTCAAGGGCGAGTTGTTGTTCAAACACGCGCCGGATAACGCATTGCCTTGTTTTAAGCGATCGATGGAGATTGCGGAGTCGCAGAAGGCGAGGTCATGGCAGCTCCGCACGGCCATGAGCCTCGCACGTCTTTATGGCCAGCAGGGCAATCTCCAGGAAGTCTACGAATCGTTCACCGAAGGGTTCGACACCGACGACCTGCGCGAAGCGAAAACGTTACTTAGCCGCAGATCTTGATCTGCGTATATCTGCGTTCATCTGCGGCTCAGCCCAGTGTTGAATCAACTACCGCCAGCGAACTCCTGTTCTGCACGTAACTCACATCGGTTAGACCAAGCAGACTGCGAAGCTTGTCCGCAGGGACATCCTTGATTGGCCCAGGCGCGGGTGCGGTTCCGGGCGCGGGCTGCGGAAATGCCGTCGACAATGCCGTGTGAAACTTGACGTTCCCTTCCACCTTTTGCATCACCTGATGTATATGACCATTCAACACACTCACTGATCCGAAACGCTTGAGGTAAAAGAGTGCTTGCGCGCTGTCGTCAGTGCCCCAGCCCCATTCAGGATAGATCGTCCACAGCGGAATATGTGCGAAGACCACTACCGGCGTGCTGCTCGATACGCCCTTGACGTCCTTCTCCAGCCATGCCAACTGCTCCTGGCCCAATTGTCCAAACCCGCTGCCGCCGAGGCCGGTACCACTTCCCTGCTTCAGGTTCAGCACGTTGACCAAGCCGATGAAATGCACGCCCTCATAATCAAAACTTTGCCAGCCTTTGCCCTGAGTTCCGCGGCCAAATCTTTCGAGATAGAGGCTTCCGTCATCACTAAACACATCATGCTCGCCGGGGACGTAATAAACCTGACTCGCTCTGGCGGTTTTTAGAACTTGCGACGCAGTGTCGAACTGCGCGGGCTGTGCAAGGTGCGTGATATCGCCGGTGTGAAGCAAAAACGCAGGCTGATTCTCGAGCGCATTGATCTTGTTGACTGCCTCTTCGAGTGTCTTTGTGACATCGTGATTTGGTTCCTTGTTGAAGCCGATATGGCTATCGCTGATTTGGACGAAGCTGAAGCCGCCCTTTCGCTTCGTTCCTGCGACCAACTGGCTCGAGCTGAGCACACCGCCATTCATTACCCACACCACTCCCGTTCCGGCCCATGCCATGCATTTAAGAAAGCTGCGTCGCTCGATTTGATTGTTTTTTGATTCGTCAGACATCCCACGGTTCTCCTTACTTGACGATAATTTGTCCGGTCATCTTCGGATGTAGTGCGCAGTAGTAGTTGTAGATCCCGGGCTTCGTGAACTCGGTCGAAAAGCTATCGCCCGTATCTAATGCCTTTGAGGCGAAACGTTTTTCCGTGTCGGTCGCAGTGTGTGGGTCGTCGTCGCGATTGACCCAGGTCACTTTAGTTCCAACCGCGACTGTTAATGTGGCCGGCTGGAACGAGAAATTCTGAATGACGACCTCATTCGCGTTTGTGGTCGCATTCTCGCTACTCATTTGCGACGGCTGTTCCGTAAGAAACAGACCGGCCAGAGTCAGCGTCAGCAACAGTGAAAGTTTTACTTTTGATTTCGTAAGCATTCGTAATCCTCCGTTTCTTTTGTTATCCAGACTCGCTCGGCCGGAAAATATTCCCGGAGTTTTCGCGCAAAGGCGCACAGAACATCCTTTAGAAACGCGGCAGCGCTTTGCGCCTTTGCGCGAGAAATATTTCTTCCCATACGGGTGAAGCCGTCGGGAATAGACGACCCGGATTTGCAGTCTTTACGTTATGGGTTCGATATGACGTGCGAACAAACTCACGAACTAATACACGCCTACATCGATGGTGAACTGGATCTTCCGACAAACGTCGAAATAGAGCGCCACCTCGACGAGTGTGAAGCGTGCCGCTCAAAATATCAGGAGCAGTTAAACCTGCGATCGCTAATCCGAGGCGACGCGGAATACTTCGCTGCGCCCCACATCCTGAAACAACGGGTTAAGAAGCAGATCCGTGAACGTAGCCGGCCGGCACCGAATTTGAGACCTTGGATTGCCGTTGCTGCTGCACTGATTCTGGCGTTGTCTGCTGTCTTGATGTGGACGATCCGTTCAAAAACACACACAGATGAGCTGCTCGCTCAGGAGATCGTTTCGAGTCACGTTCGTTCACTAATGCTCGATCACTTGATCGATGTTCCGACCTCCGACACGCATACCGTAAAGCCATGGTTCAATGGGAAGTTGGACTTCGCGCCCGAAGTCAAAGATCTCTCGGCGCAAGGATTTCCTTTGCTTGGCGGCCGCCTCGATTACATCGACAATCGCACCGTCGCTGCGCTCGTTTATCAAAGACGCAAACACCCGATTAATCTTTTCATTTGGAAATGTGCCGGAACGATCCATCAGCCTGAGCGACAGCTTTCACGCCAGGGATACAATGTTATCGAGTGGAGTAGCTCGGGACTGTGCTACTGGGCAGTGTCGGTCGTTAATGTCACGGATTTACACGAGTT
>JBKPJS010000671.1:0-4340 GCA_046730815.1 Acidobacteriota bacterium | reverse complement strand
ATCTCGAAGTCAAAGTGCTGGTGCTTCCCGACAATGCAGATCCCGATGAGTACATCCGGAAATTTGGCGTAAGTGAATATCAAAGACAAAGAGCGCAGGCACAACCACACATACAATTCGTGATCGAAAGCGCTTTACGCGCCCGCAACCTTCACCGGCCCGCGGAAAAGGCTGAAGCGGTCGAAGAAGTTCTTCCTTATATACGCGCCGTCAACAGCCGGATTCAGAAGCGCGAATATTTTGACATGGCGATGGATGCGCTCGGGATCGATCGAGAGAACGTCAACACGTCAACCTGGCGACGAGAGTTATGGCAAACGGTTCGCGACAACCGAAAGATTCGCCCGACCGCGGTTCAGGCGTTGACGAGGCGAAGCGAAGCGACTGCTGCTGAACAGCGTTTGCTTGGCCTGCTTTTTGCAGACGTAAACTTGCGACGCGAAGTCCTGCCGATGTTGCGAGAAGAAGATTATGAAGACCTGGCAACAGCGCCGCTCTTTAAAGCCTTGTTCGATCTCGATCGCGAAGGCACTGAGATTGACTTCGACAACTTGACCCGCAAAACCGAAGGCGACGAGTTTGCCGCCAAAATGATTCCAATGGTCCTGATGAACTCTTCTCTACACAGTTCAAACGAGCATTACGTGGCGGATGAATGTGTGGCGACGTTCAGACTGATGAAAGTCGAACAGCGAATTGAAGAATTGAGAAGAGAATTGGCAATCGCCGAGCGGGAACAGGACAGCGAAAGAGTTTCCCGGCTTTCAGCAGAACAGATTCACCTCTCCTCGGTGCGTCAAGAGATGTTGCAATTTCAAAGAGAGACTGCTCAAAGCGGTCGATAACCACACAGACACCAAGACGCTACTTGAATGATACTTATTTTGTGTCTTCGTGTTTTGGTGGTTTTAATCAAGTTGGCTTAGGACCATGGCTATCGAAGACAAAGATCGCGACGACGTAATGGAGCGGCTGCTCGAGTTGGGTGGCGATAAGAAATACCTGACGTTCGACGATCTCAACCGGGAACTGCCGGACACCGTCGTGTCTCCCGACGACATTGAAGATGTGTTGCAGAAGTTGGAAGGGTCGAACATCCCGGTTGCCGATTCCGACGAACGACTGCTCGAGCAGGCCGCGGCCGCAGTAACCGAGGATGAGGATGAGGCGCTCGATGAAGACATCGAGCTCGATCTCTCGGCCGGCGCTCTCGAAAAGACAAATGATCCAGTTCGACTGTATCTCCGCGAAATGGGAGTTGTTCCGCTGCTCACGCGCGAGGGCGAAGTCGCGATAGCGAAACGAATCGAGCGCGGACAACTAAAAACTCAAAAAGCAATCGCGCGGTCTCCGATTGCAGTACGTGAGGTACTGAAGACTGGTGAGGATTTAGAAGTCGGCAGAATAAACATTCGCGACACCGTCACCTTCTCCGAACAAGCAGAACTGACGGGCGATGAAGACAAAGCTGAGGAATATCGCACCTGGACCATCGAGGGAATTCAAAACATCGACAAGCTCTGTAAAGTCGGATTGAAGGAGTTGGAAAAACTTCGCGTCGAACAAAAACTGAATCCCGGGAAGAAGAACAGAAAGTTATCTCGCCTGAAACGAAGAGTCGCCCGCATTCGACTCGAGATAGCCCAGGAGATTGGTCGTCTGAATTTAACCGAGCGTGCACGCCAGCGCTTGATTAACTCCATTCGTGCGGTGCAGAAGCAAGTGCGCGACGCAGAGCGTGAGATCGATAGTGCAACTGAAAAGTTAAGCAGAAAACGGATCAAGCCTGAGGAGCAGCGGGAACTGAAACGCCGCATTATCGCTGCGCGGAAACGATTATTGCAGATTGAGATTGACCATTATGTCAATCCGATCGAAATCAAGAGGTCGCTCCAGGCGATCGTCGTTGGCGAGCAGCAGACCGGCCAGGCCAAGCGCGAACTGGTTGAAGCAAACCTGCGCCTGGTTGTTTCCATTGCCAAGAAATATACAAATCGCGGTCTGCAATTCCTGGATTTGATCCAGGAAGGCAACATCGGGCTGATGAAGGCGGTTGACAAGTTTGAATGGCGCCGGGGTTATAAGTTTTCCACTTACGCTACGTGGTGGATACGCCAGGCAATCACTCGCGCCATTGCCGATCAGGCGCGGACGATTCGTATTCCGGTACACATGATTGAGACGATTAACAAGTTGATTCGAACGTCTCGATCGCTGGTGCAGGAGTTGGGTCGTGAGCCGACGAGTGAAGAGATCGCGAGGAAGATGGATATACCGGTTTCAAAGGTACGGAAAGTGTTGAAGATCGCTCAGGAGCCGATCTCTTTAGAAACTCCGATCGGCGAGGAAGAAGATTCACATCTCGGCGATTTCATTGAAGACAAATCAATTTTGAATCCTGCTGATGCTGTTGTCGCATCGAACCTGCGCGAGATCACCGATGAGGTTTTAGCGACGCTCACTCCGCGCGAGGAAAAGGTCATCAAGATGAGGTTCGGTCTGGGAACGACTGGATCGGAGCATACGTTGGAAGAAGTCGGACAGCACTTCGCCGTGACAAGAGAACGTATTCGACAGATCGAAGCCAAAGCCTTGCGCAAGCTTCGCCATCCTTCACGCTCGCGCAAACTCAAAGCTTTTCTCGATGGCGGCGCGGCTAAATCTACTTGAAGGACAGGAATGCGGTGCTTTTAACAGTCTGATCGAATTCGTAGTTGTAGGTGTAGCCGGGGAACTCGATCTCGCGCACGTATTGCACTCTAACTTCGATGCGGTTGTCGTGCTGCGCAGGTGTGATGATCGCGTTAGCAGGGATATCGTATTCGGGAGCGCTCTTCAGCAACTGTTCGCCGGCCCATGACGGAGCATATCCTTGAGTTGCTGTTACATCAGCGTAGTGCTGCATCAAGTCCTTGTACGCGCTTGCCTGGAAAGCAACCGGAATATAAAGGTATCCCGCGTAGGCGGTTGCACCCAGAATCGTTATCACGATCAGAAACTTCAGATTGGCACTGCCTCGTTCGCCTGATCTTCGCATTAGTGGAAACTCTCTTTCTGTGGATCAAGTGACCGTAATCCAGCTCGCAGCGAATGACGCAAGGATTTCGCACTGATAAGCCGGCCTTCGACGATTCTTGGCCGGCCCACGCCTTCGAGCAACACCCAGTTGATCTGACCAGCGACGCTCTTTTTATCGTGTTTCAGAGCGCGGATGATCTGGTTGATATCGAGGTGGTCGGCGCGTGGTAATGGTCCAACCAGGTTCACCGAGTCGCGCAAGAGTTTTGAGTCCCCAGCATCGATGAGACCCAGGTCTCGCGAAAGTTCTCCGGCAACTAACATTCCATAACCCACCGCTTCACCATGCCGGAACACGCGGTAATTCGTGATCGTCTCCAACGCATGCGCCGTCGTGTGTCCAAAGTTCAGTACTTTTCGCGACTTCGTATCAGCGCGGCTGGTTGACTCACGCTCGTCGTTCGCCACGATCGAGGCTTTGAAACTACATTGGGCCGCGATCAACCTTTCGAATTCCGGCGTCAGCAGAAAATCGCTATTGCCGCGCACTTGTTGAAGGCAATCTATCGTCATGTCGAAAAGTGATCGGTCGGCGACTAGTCCTTGTTTGACCATCTCGCAAAAACCGGATACCAGCTCGCGTCGAGGTAATGACCTTAGCGTTTCCGTATCAATGAAGACCGAGGAAGGTTGATGAAAGGCGCCGACAAGGTTTTTCCCGATGGGAAGGTTGATCCCGGTCTTGCCGCCGACTGAAGAATCGATCTGCGAAAGCAGCGTCGTAGGCACTTGGACCAGCGCCAGGCCGCGCAGGTAGACAGCCGCACTGAAACCTGCGAGGTCTCCGACAACTCCGCCGCCGAGCGCCACCACCAGGTCATTTCTTTCAAAGTGGTTTTCACTCAGAAACGTGACGGCTTTCTCCAACTCGCGGAACGACTTGTAGCGTTCTCCCTCAGGCATGAGCCAATCAAACGTCCTGAAACCCGCGGACTTCAAAGAGCGCACGACCTCCCGACCGTACAAGTCAAAGACCCGTTTATTGGAAATCACTCCAATGCGACGAGGAGCTTTCAACGGGATCAACTGACCAAGCCTTCGCCTGATACCTCTGCCGATATTGATTTCACTCTTGCGCGCGTCTTGTTTGAGTGAGATTTCCAGGCGGTGCATTTAGGGCGTCTCTGATAAAAGCGAATGGGCGCGACATACGTGGGAGTGCGTCGCGCCCATCCATATTCGTGGTTACTGTCCTCACCCCAGCAACCACTTGAGACGGAGGATCCACCAACCGTCTCTCTTGCCCCACAATATACATCGCA
>JBKPJS010000670.1:0-3626 GCA_046730815.1 Acidobacteriota bacterium | reverse complement strand
GTCTATTACGAGGCGCGGCACAACTCGCAGTCCTGCATCTGTGAACTTGGAGTTCGCTGTACTGTCTCGAATCTTTGCCCTAGCGGTGGAGTTAGAGCAAGCAGCATCAAATCCGTGTCGCAAAGTGCGAAAGCTGCGAGTGGACAATCAACGCAACCGCTACTTATCAGCTGATGAGGAAACGCGATTGATGGCACAACTCACGGGAAGGCGTAAACACTTGTACCCGCTAGTTGCTCTGGCGCTTGGTACGGGTATGCGTCGCGGTGAGTTGCTGAATCTGTCGTGGTGGCACGTCGATTTTCTGCGTGGCGTTATTCACGTTGTAAACACAAAAACCGCACGTGATCGGATCATTCCGATGAGTCAGAGCGTGAGAGAAGTATTGATAGAGCAACGCCAGACGCAAGAAGGTGATCTTGTGTTCGCTTCGAGACGAATTGCTAAGAGGCGCATGGATGAGGGTTTGGTGGATGTGAAGAAGGGTTTTGTCGCGGCGCATTGACGCCGGGATCGAAGACTTTCATTTCCATGATCTACGCCATACGTTTGCGACGCGATTAGGTGACGCGGGATGTAATGCGACGACGATTGCGCGACTGTTGGGCCATTCAAACATTCAGATGTCTATGCGCTACACACACGCGTCTGATGACACACTGAGAAATGCAGTTGAATACGCTCAAAACTGCGGCGTCACAAATATGTCGCAAACAGCAGAACAGCCACTCACGCGAGTGGCTGTAAATACTTGATTCTATTGGAGCCGGCTGCCGGAGTTGAACCGGCGACCTTCTAATTACGAATCAGACGCTCTACCAACTGAGCTAAGCCGGCTGACGGACAAAAGAGCAGGTGCGGAAACGCGATTGAACTATACGAATGCGGTGTTTGCAGTGTCAAGCCGCACAAAGATCGAACGAGCAGGAGGGATTACATGCCGAAGGATGCGACGAAGAATGTAGATCGGTACAAGGTTCGAGGCGGGCAACTGAATGAGTTTGACTTCGCCAGGAACCAGGAACAGTTTGCCGAGCAGGACACCAAAATCACTAAAACCACAAAAGGCGCAAAGAGCCCAAGAGCAAACAAAGGCGGGCAGTGCGAAGAAGCGGAAAGCTGTCAAGAAGTAAACTTTGAGTAGTATGTTTTCCCCCAAATTATTTCTTCGGTTGGGCTTGTTGTTGCTGCTGGCATGCACGGCCCAAATCGCGTTCGCACAGAAAAAACTTCCCTCAGCCGAAAAGATTGTCGACAACTACCTGAAAGCGATTGGCGGCAAGAAAGCGGCGGGTGCACTGAAAGGCGCGACCTACGAGTGGATCGTTCAACTGAACAACCAACCAATCGGCACCGCACGCACGCAAAGAAAGGCACCTTCTTCCGAGCGTTGGGAACTGACGTTCGGCAATGGTCAAATCATCTCCGGAACTAACGCGAGATCCGCCTGGGAAGTCGGACTCGATAATCACCCGCGAACTCTGACCGGACTCGAAAGCGCTGCTGCCAAGCTTCGCGCGTCGCTCGATTCATCGCGCCTCGTCAACTTCAAACGCGTTAACATACTCGCGCGCGTCGTGTCGCTCGGCGACCTGCGTCGGAGCCCGCTTACATCGTGGAGTTCTCCACGCGGAGCGGCGCGCGGTTTCAGTATTACTTCAGTGTGCGGACGTCGTTGATAACGAAGATCACGGGGGACGTTAAAAAGACGCGAGTGCTATTTGACGATTATCGATCAGTGCAAGGCGTCCTTGAGCCGCATCGTGTTCGAATGAACGTCGATGGTCCAGGCGAGCTGACACTCCTGCTGCAAAGTGTCAAATACGATACAGGCATTGACGACCGTGCTTTCGATCCACCAGGAGCGACTGAGAATCTCGACGTCGCGGCGCTGCTTCGTGAAGTTCAACGCAACCAGGATGAAATCGAGAAGCACGTCGCAGAATACGCATTCAGACAGACTGAAACTGATCGCGAGATCACCAGCAAAGGTGAACTCAAGAAACAGACTGTTAAAGTTTACGAAGTTTATCCGCTGCCAAATCGTGAACCCGTGCAGAAGCTGATCAGCGAGAATGGTGTGCCGCTTTCGCCCGAGCGCGCGGCTAAAGAAGATCGGCGCGTGCAGGAGGAATTTCTCAAGGCCGAACGCGAAAAAGAAAAAGACGAGAAGAAGGTGGCGCAACGCCGCGCCGAGCGCGAAAAAAAGGAAAACGAAGGCACGGAGATCTCGCCGTTTCTAAAGGTGTGCGAGTTTGTTTCGCCGCGTCGCGAGATTTTGGATGGCCGCGAGACGATCGTGTTTGATTTCCGCCCGCGGCCTGGGTTCCGTCCGAAAAACCGTGAGGAGAGTTTGATCGCGAAGTTGATCGGCGTCGTGTGGATCGATCCGGTTGACAAGCAAGTGATCAGATTGGAAGCGCGTTTGGCGGAAGGCTTTAAGATGGCGGGAGGGTTATTGATGTCGTTGAAGCCCGGGGCCGCGCTCGTGATGGAACAGAGGCGAATGGCCCAGGGTGTTTGGCTTCCACGCTTTGCCCAGGTGAACCTTTCGATGAAGGTGTTGTTGTTTGGCGGCGGCGACTACAACAAGACGATCGAGTGGAGTGATTACAAACATTTTTCGGGTGATGTGAAGGATTACAAGATTGATGCGCCGGCAAAACCGTGAACGCGGATGACACGGATCAAAAAGAGAGATGAACGCGGATTTAAATATTATTGGTGGGGGATTGGCGGGAGTCGAGGCGGCGTGGCAGGCGGCACGGCTTGGCGCGCAGGTCAATCTCTACGAAATGCGTCCTGCGAAACAGACTCCGGCGCATCGCACTGACAAACTCGCCGAGATCGTCTGTTCCAACTCGCTCAAATCCGACGAACCCGGCACCGCGTCCTATCTATTAAAGGAGGAACTGCGTCAGGGCGGTTCGCTGGTGATGGCGGTGGCAACGGAAACGCGCGTTCCGGCCGGTGCGGCGCTCGCAGTGGATCGAGAGAAGTTTGCGGAGTTGATCACTCAGCGCATCGAGAACGAACCCCACATCCGTTTGATCCGTGAAGAAGTCACCACCATTCCTGAAAACCAAATCGCGATCATCGCCACCGGGCCTTTGTCCTCAGATGCATTGACCGCAGAGATCATGAAGTTGACCGGCAGCGATCAGATGTATTTCTACGACGCGATCGCTCCGATTGTCTCGGCTGATTCAATCGATACCTCAGTTGCGTTTCGTGCGGCCCGGTATGACAAGGGAGGCGACGATTATCTCAACTGCCCGTTCGACGAAGAGCAATACGCGCGATTTTATTCAGAGTTGCTGGAAGCGAAGAGCGTCCCTTTGCAACGTTTTGAAGAGACGCGCTGGTTCGAGGCGTGTTTGCCAATCGAGGAGTTGGCGCGACGTGGAGTTGACACGCTTCGCTTCGGCCCGATGAAGCCGGTCGGGTTGCGTCATCCGCAGACTGGCCGCGAGCCTTACGCTGCCGTGCAGTTGCGCCAGGAAAATTTAATGGCCGACGCATACAGCCTCGTGGGCTTCCAAAATCATCTACGCTACGGCGAACAAGCGCGAGTGTTGCGACTCATTCCGGGATTACAGAATGCCGAGTTTCTCCAGTTCGGCCAG
>JBKPJS010000669.1:0-10968 GCA_046730815.1 Acidobacteriota bacterium | reverse complement strand
GATAAAGGCGATGAAAGCTCCGTCCGGGGAGATCTGAGCACCGGCTATTTCGGGGTCACCGAAGAAAAGCTCGCGGTCGATTAGAGGCACACTCTGCGCCCACGCCGGCGCCGCAAGCGCGACTAGCAAAAGAGCCGAAAGGATCAGGAAGCTGATAATTGAGCGGCGTGATTGGCCGTTTGAACGCATAAACACTCCTCTTTGAATGGTTTTGATAGGTTTACACTGAAGAACGAACACGTGTGTACGCAGTAGAGTCCCGCGGGGTTTCAATTAACAAATCCGACTATAATCTGTGTAATCTGTGGCTAAATACGCGAGAAATCTCGAGCGGTTACTTAGGCTGGATGCGGATGATGAAGTTGCAAATCGCGATCTTCTGATCGGGCGCAACTTCGGTTGGTTCTTCTCGGGAGATCTCTTTCCCGTTTACCAAAGTTGGATTTCTACCCTTGGCGACGAGCCAGTATCGCCCTTCGTTGTCGCGCGAGAGCACTGCATGAACTCTGCTCACTTCCGGATCGCCTTTGATCGGCAAATCTACTGAGATACTCCGCGATCCCCGACCTATCGTTATCTCACTCTTCGTGATCGGCACTACCGCTTCTCGCACGCCGCTGCGCCAGACTTCGACCGAGTAAAGCGCCATCGGTTTGGGCCGGACCACCGTCTGTTCGCTTTCACTGCTATCCGATGCGTGCTCGACAACTGTGTCGCCAGGACTAAACGCAGGCGCAGTCCGGAAAGGATCCACGCGCGGCGTCACCATCGTGTGACCGCTCTCAGCTTCATCCCACACCGGCTGCACGCGGAACTCGCCTTTGTTCAGCGTGCCATCAACCCGCAACTCCACCGCAAACGATTTGACCGCCAGTTGCGTGGTTCCACTCAACTCGCGCGCGCGTTCTGACAGGACGTGAAAGAGTCCCTGTTCCAGTCCACGCCGCTTGTCACCTTGCCACTCTTTATCGTCGTCGGCGCTGAGGTAAACAATGTATTCGCGCGGGATGTATGTTGGACCACCTGGCGGCGTGAACATTTCGCGCTGCATAGCCGCTTCCACTTCGCGCGCGATCTTGACCAGAAACTCTTCCCAAATGCGTCGCGGCTTTGCGTGTTCGTCGGCGGCTTCGAGTAGATCCTCACCTGTTTCACCGTCTATCCATTTTCTGATCGACTCAATCAGGCCCAATCTGTCGCTCCTTTTCCCGCACCCAAAGTTTACTCAAACCTCACGTATCGCTTGTTAATCCAGCCACGGTCGGATGAATACGGATCGATCTTGGGCCGGCTGTGTTCCACGACTTGCACTTCATACCAGTTGTTGTCGGCAATACTCAAAACTTTCACTCTGGAGCCAGACTCGGCGAGACCGATCGGTGTATTTGCGACATTGGCGACTGGTCGCAGATTCACATCGGTCGTCGTCACGCCCTGGCGACCAATTATGACAGGCTCAACCACCTGCGGAATACCCCTGAAAGGATTCCAGCGCGTTGTCACGTACTTGTGTGTCGCCAGGAGCATTCCGGAGAAGGCAAGAATCAACCCAAGCGCAACCAACGCTCGACGCTTTCTGCTCGCCGGCAGCACCGAGTCAACCGGCAGCTCCTTCCTTGCGGGCCGGCGCTCACTCCTCTGCGCGGGCAATTCCTGGCGCGCGCGCACCTCCATCTGGCGTTGGGCTTCGAGATTGATCGGAACAACAATCCGCGGCCGCTTAACCGGATCTAAATTTAATGCTCGGACGTCCGGAACATCGAAGTGAGCCCGTGGCGGCGCGGCTTCGGTGAAGTCTTCCTCAGGTTCAACTGATAGATCCTCGCTCGGGCGTCGCACCAGCATGTCCGGCAAAACCCATTCTAATTCCAGTGGCCGCGTTGGTGGCAGGCTCGCATCCGAGATCTCGTCCCAGAACTCTTCAACAGTTTGATAACGCGCTTCAGGACGACTGTGCGTGGCCTTTTCAAGCACACGTAGAACTGCGCCCGCCCATTCAGCATCGCGCACGTGCGGCGGCAACTCTGTGATCGCGTGTTGCGCGAAGCGACGCGGTGCTTCTCCTGCGAGCAGCGTGTAAGTCGTCTTTGCGAGCGAGTAGATATCCGCCGCTGGAGTTAACTGAACATGAGGCATTCTCAAACCACCCGTATCCAGCTGTCCTGTTTGCATTAACGGATTGTGCTCGGGCGCTGAATAGATATTCGTGCCAACGCGCGTGATCGCTCCGTCACCCGCGTCGATTCGAGCCACGCCGAAGTCAGCAATCTTCACCACTTGCTGATCGGCCGTGAGCAAAAGGTTTTGCGGTTTGATGTCGCGATGAATCACGCCACACTTGTGCGCATGTGCGAGGCCGGAACAAACCTGCTCGAGATAGAAAAGCGCTTGTTTGAGCGCCAATGGCCGCGTCCTGGTTAGCGCAAACATGTCGCCCCCGGGTAGATACTCGAGGACGATGTAGTGGAACGTAGTGCCGGCGAGGTCAATCGCAGTGCCGTGTCCAAGTCGATTTATCACGTTTGGGTGACGGACACGATCGAGGGCAACTGCCTCGTTCTGGAAATTTGAAACAAGCGTGCGCTCTAGTTCAACGTCGGGGGCGTCCTGGAGATAGAGATTGAGCGCTTTGATAACGACGGTGCGCGGAGCATCTTCGGCTGCGGCGTTGTCATTCGCCACGTAGATCTCTGCATAGCTGCCACGTCCGAGGCATTCAAGGATGTCGTAACGCCCATCGAGTCTGCTCTGTTGAAGTTTGAGTTCCGACATTAGTTCGAGCCACAAAAAAGCACAAAACGCCTAAAGCGACTAATGGATTCTCTGGCAAAGCCGCATCTTAGATGCTGCACCAGCAGATCAGGGTTCAACGGTTTAGGGGGCGTTAGAGTTGGCGGGAGGCTTCGTCAGCTCTTCGTAATGATTGAGTACTTTCCATCTGTCCTTTTGCGTCCGCACACTGATCATTGCCAGGCCGAGGGTCGCTTCCTTTTTAATCGTGGCGTTTGCCTGAGTTGGGTTGAGGTTCGCTTTGCTGATGGCCGCATCGAAAGCCTTTCCTGCCTCGTCAGTGTTTCCGGTCAGAAGATTCGCGCGACCATAAAGATACAAAAACTCCGCATTAGGCGAGTCCAGGGGACTTTGAACTCCGGAATTCAGCAACTCTTTGCCGATATCGTTTGCCAACCATGCTCGCGGATCCTGATCCACCTGCCTGCGCGCCTTTTCAAACTGCACGAAAGGTTCTTGCGGCGGCGCGGTGTTCACCGGGATTGGCGTCGCCGCGGGTTGGGCTTTACTGGCCAGGAACGGAATCCGTTCCTTAAAGCGTGCTCCGGCATAAAACGCTGCCCCGAGCAGTGCTAGCACAACCAGCACACCTAACACTCGCGCGACGCCACTGCCCGTGTTTTCCATATGCGGATCTGCGACGTTGAGTGGTTCGCGAGCTGCCGGCGTCTCAACAGGAGGTGGGCCTGGAAACGCTATGCGCGAAGCGGGTAAGAAAGTCGTATCGCCGATGGATCCGTTGCCTGACTGTGTGGCGTAAACCGGCTGGGTTTCCGGAGTGATCGTTGGTTCCAACTCTGCCAGTCGTTCGTCTGACTTGAGGTGCTCGCCAACGCGCACCGCGACAACGGTCAAATTGTCTTCAGCGCCACGCTCGTAGCAGCGCCGTTTTAACTCGTTGCAAAGTTCGTCGAGGTTGTTGCTGACGACCATCAGTTGACGAAGTTCGTTATCAGTAACGTGACGCGTAATACCATCGGTGCACAGCAAAAACACCGTACCGTCCTCAACCTCCGTTGTCTTCATGTCGACTTCGACGCCTTGCTCGGCGCCGAGCGCACGACTGATCACGTTCTTACTGGGATGATTGGCGGCCTGCTCGGGCGTCATTCTTCCTGCGCGAACTTCTTCTTCGACGATCGAATGGTCTTCGGTTTCGCGATGCAGTTGTCCATCTGGTGTGAGCCGGTAAAGGCGAGAGTCACCGACGTGGCCGAACGTCGCGATGTTACCCTTCAGATGGAGAGCAACGATCGTAGTTGCCATCATTGAAAACTTCGCATGCTCCTGGGCCATCTGGTGAATGGAAGCGTTGGCCCGCTGGATCGCCAGCTCCATCAAATCTTCGACGTCAGCGCCGTCGACCTGATGGCGAAAGGCTTCGTCGAGAACTTCAATCGCGGTCTGCGACGCAACTTCGCCAGCTTCCGCGCCGCCAACACCATCAGCTACCGCAAAGATCGATCGTCCGCGGTCGTGCAGGTAAGCATCTTCGTTCAAAGGGCGACGCTCGTTCAGCCCGCGATCGGAAAGCGCAGCGGATTGGATCTGGAAAGTTTTAGTGTCTTCGCTCATTGAACTGCCTCCAGCTTAAGGGGAGAAGAACTCTTAGCTACCGGCCTATCCAATATGACTCTGTCGCGAGCATTTCGAGTTGAAAACGCCATCAGCATTCCCAACATCGCGAAGCTCGTAATGAGACTGAAGCCACCATGACTGACAAAAGGCAGCGTGATTCCAGTCATCGGCAAAGCTCGGAGAATACCACCAATGTTCACCAACGCTTGAAAACCGATAAACGCCGTTAGACCTGCCGCGCACAGCTTCGTAAACATATCACGCGCCTCCAGCGAAGTGCGAACTCCAGCGACCACGAACAGGATGATCGCGAGGATGACAACTGCTCCGCCCGCCAGGCCAGTCTCTTCGGCGATAGCAGCATAGACATAGTCAGAGTCGGCGATCGGAATCACTTCGGGAAAACCGAGCCCGTATCCTCTTCCGCTCGTTCTGCCCGATGAAATTCCAAACACGGCTTGCGCCGGTTGGAAAGCAAGCTTGTCAAACCAGATATCGACGTTCACAGTCTTCTGCATCGCGGGACTCTGCTCCGCGAGTTCTTTGAGTCTGGGATCCTTGCTCAGCGCCTCTTCATAGTCTTTCTTCCACCATGAAACCTCGGGCGACGGTGGATCGAAGCCGTCGAGCCAGAGATGAAAGCGTTGCTGAATGCGAGAGGGAAGTGCCGCACTGATTGGCCGTGCGATAGTCGGCAGCAGCGGAACCTTTTCCTGAATGTCTCGAGGCAGCGCACCGACGACGAGAATGCCAATCACTAAGATAACGGAACCGACAAACAACAAGAGCTGCGGCCAGCGACGAACCGCGACGAGATACAGCGTCGTGTAGGCGCCGCTGAAGATAAGCATCTGGCCGAAATCTTTTAGCGCGAAGAAGGGAACGAAGGGCAGCATCGCCATCACCAGCAGCGGCACGATGTCGCGTGCGCGTGGAATGCCCCAGTAAGTTTCAGCGAGGTCTTTGTAACGAGCAGTGAGGATGCCGGCGAAGCCGACGAGAAACGGAATCTTTGCAGGTTCCCACGGCGTCATATTGCCGAGTGCCTTGCCGGCGCTGGATGTGACGACGGCAATCGCAAGCGGCAACAGGGTAAACAAAACAATGATGAAGCTGTTGCGTTGTAGCCACAGAAGAAAACCGTCGCGCACGCAGAACGAGTAGGCGATCGCGAAAGCGATGAATGAGAACACCGGGATCCACGTGTAACTCGACGCGATGGCGTTCCAAAGCGAGTAGTTTGACTCCTTCTTCGGGAGCTGGCTGATGTCGATCGGCTGTGCAGGAGTTGGTGGCAGGCCCATCAACTGCTTCTTCACCGGATCGTAGTTCTCCATGATGTAGCGGGTGCGGAGCGCTTGCATCTTCTCTTCACGCGCGGCGGACTTGTTGCGCGCGTTGTACTCCGGATCGCTGTAGAGTCGGTACTGGATCAGCATGCCGAAGGCGAAGAGGAGAATCGCGGTGGTGAACAAGACCCAGTTACCGGCGAATCGTTTGTTGCGTGAGAGCCAGATGACGAGGATCATCAGCGGAATGAACATCATGAGATCGCGCACGGCGCCGATGATTGAGGTCTCGTAGCCACGCAGCAGGCCAGCGCGATGGACCGCAACGTAGCCCGTGATCTCGAGACCGAGGATCAAAAGGATGATGAATAAATGTGATGACGCCCGATTCTTCATTTTTTATTTAGCCACGGATTTTCGCTGATAACCGCAGATCTGATCAGCATTTATCCGCGTAAATCCGCGGCTAATTTCTTAGCGAAAATAGCCGAGGTCCCTCGCTTTCAATACCAGCGCCGCTGCAATTGGCGCCGCGGATCTCGATCCGTATCCTCCACCCTCAACAATCACCGCAATCGCGAGCTGCGGTTTTTCGAGCGGCGCGATGCACAAAAACCAACCGTCGATCCTCGGATTCTCATTGTCCATAATCACTTCATCGTACTCACGAATGACGTTACCGCGATTGTCGCGCTCGATCTTGTGTCTCGTCTTAGGCTCGCCGGTCTTTGCATCGTAAACGGGTATGATTTTTTGCGCTGTTCCAGTTTTGCCTCCGGTATTAATCCCAGCGGCCTTCACTGGTCCAAACACGCCACGTGCGGTACCACTTGGGCCCCCAGTGACGAGTCCCATGATCGAGCGAAGCCGCGCCGCGGTCTGTGGTGTCATCACTTGATTGAACACCTGTGGCGTAACATTCAATTCAATCCTCGGCTTCATCAACTTGCCTTCCATGTTCCCGATGGCCGACGCAGCCAGCGCCATTTGGAAAGGCGTCATCTGTCCGGCAAAGCCCTGGCCATAACCCATCAGCGCCAAATCGTATCTCATCACTTGTTTGCCGGTGACGATAGTGGCTTCTCTTGGCGCCAGCGCTCGCTTGATTGCATCGGTGCTGGCGTTCCAAATCTCAGGCTGCTTACGACCGCGCAGCGCTTCAGCCGGTGTGTCGTAAGCGCCAATGCCCAGCAACTGTGCGGCGCGTTTCAGTCGCTCCGGCCCAAGCTTCACACCCATCTGCGCGAAATACTGGTTGCAGGAAACTTCATATGCGTGATCGATCTTAATGCGACCGTGTACTTCACCTGGTCCACCATCGTCGAAGATCACGTTTGCGCCCGGCGCCGCATAGTAACCGCCACCGCTGCACGTAAACTCTGTATCCTGCTCGCCTGCGAGAAACGCGGCCGTCATCGTCACTGTCTTGAAGGTTGAACCTGGGATGTAGTATGCGCCGAGCGCGCGACTGACTAGAGGCTTGTCGCGTTCATTCGCTTCGAGACGAATCCAGGTGGCTTCGTCGTCGACTTCGCTCAAACTGTAGGAAGGTTCACTGTACAGCGCCAGCACGTCGCCATTTTGCGGATTGAGTATGACGACTGCGCCGTGCTTACCTTTCAACTGGTCGACAGCGGTTTGCTGTAGCGATCGATCGATCGTGAGTTTAACGTCTTGATTGCCTTTGAATTCGACTGCCCGGCCCTTGACGACGTCGAGCGCTTCCGGAAGTGCGCCACTCTGAACGCCAAACAACGCGCGCTCCAAACCCGGATCGCCACGATCTGATCCGAAGAGATGGGCCAATGCCTTGTCCATCGGATACTCGCGGCGGATGTTTCCGCTGGTGTCGCGTTTGTAATAAGCGAGCGGTTGGTCCACGCGCCCGCTGCGATCGAAGATCCATCCTCGCAGCGTTGATTCTGAAAGACGCCGGACGCGCAGGTCTTTGTAGCTCAGGTCTTGAAACTTCTCATTTTGCTCCGCGGCGTACTGGGCCCAGTAAACGTGGAACGAAAACAGCCCAACCGAAAGCAGCAGAAACAACCAGCGTAGGGCGCGCAGTCCACGATTCGTTGAAGTCGAGCCGAGCCGTCTCCTGACTTCCTTCGGCAAATCTGCCGGAACTGCGTTGACCGCCGGCCGGCGATTTCGCAGGTGGCCGAGCAGCAGCAGCAGAATGATCAGCGCAAACCCGCCTACGTAAATTAACGTGAACAGGGCCGGAGTTCTTTCCGGTACGTGCGGAGTAGGAAGAGGAGAAGGTGTGGGAGATTGGAAGAGAAGCAGAAGTATTGTGACCAGGTTCATCCAGTTTCGCTACTCACTTTTCCGCAATCGAACTTCCACGTCTCCAAAGCCAATCACATCGCCATCTTCAATCAATCTCGACTCGCCGTAGGCGATGCGCCGCCCGTTGATGAAGGTTCCGTTCGTCGAACCGGTGTCGGCGACGAGGAGCGTGCCTTCGGCAGTCATCAACAGCGCCGCATGTATCTTTGAAACACTTGTGTCGTTGAGTGTGAGGTCGTTATCAGAAGCGCGTCCGACGTTGAGTCGTCTACCGCCGGGTTTGAAGATTAACGGAATCTCACGGGTTCCATGCTGCAGAGTGATGCGTGCGATCACCTGGATGTCTGGCATTGGCGGCGCGGCGCCGGGAATTGGCACACCGGTTTTCGCAGCGCGCATCTCTTCATCCTGGCGCCTCAGGTCTTCCTCGAATTCTCCAAATGTCGGATCGACCGAGATGCCCGTCGTGAAAATGTCAACTTCTGCCTCGACGGTTACAGGCGCGAGAGTCCGGTAACGATGATCGTTGATGTGATCGATGGCGGCGGCGAGGACTTCGTTTTTGAGATCGTGAAGAATCTCAGGGGGCGCTTCTGAGTGTGTACCCCATTCAACTTTCAAGACGAGATGATGGGGCGCGACTCTTCCTTTCCTGCCTTCGTCTCTGGCACGCTCGTCGATGAGCTTCTTCATGCGCTCGATTAACTTGGACGTGGTCAGTCCGCTTCTTGGTTCGACCGTGCGACCTAACCTCCGGTCGACGACGTTCCCCATACCTTCGAGCACGCGCCGCAGGAGACGCTCGGGTAATGCCTCCTCGCGCCTTTTCTTTGCCTGCTCGTTTCCGGGGTCTTCTGCGTCAGTCATGTATGCCAATACGAGTTTTATCGCGAGCGGTTCTGCCGCGTATTCTAGCTTAAACGGTGGAGTTACAGAACAGAACGACTAGCCTGAAGGATATACCTTGCCGTTTGCGAGGACGATCAATTAAATTACTTTCATCACGCCCCGTAACCTCACGCTAGTCTTTGTGCTGTTTTGTGACTAAAAGGAGGTGGCAAATGCTGCAGCAACTGTGGGATAGTTTTGTCATGCTGATCCCGGTGTTTTTCCTGCTTACAATGATCTTTGGGGCTGGGTTTTACATCGGCCGTGTAAGCAAGAAGGAGTAGTGCCACAAAAAGGAACAAAGAGCACAAAAGATCGTGAGGCGCGTATGAGGTCAGTGTTCAGAAGCACCTGGCCGTATCAGGGCGATGAGATGAATCTGCCGGTTGAAAATGTCGACGAGGCGATCCCGTTTTACGAAAGCGTCATGGGATTCCAGGTTGCTTCACGCGACGACTCGCCACATAAAAGCGCTGTGCTTACGAGAGATGACATTAAAATCGGTCTCGCTGAGAACGGTGGCGATCCAACTCAGGATGGTTGTTTCTTCGAAGTCGACAATGTCGAAACCGCCTTTGCCGAGTTGAAAGCAAATGGGCTGAACAAAGACAACGCTGACTTCAGAATCGATCAATACGGCGACAAGAAGTTCAAGGTCTTCTTCGTCCTCGCGCCCGATGGTCTCTGCTACTGTCTCGGTGAGCGACAGCAATAACTTTCCGGTACAATCTGAATCATGAAACGATCTGGAATTGCGGATCTTCCTCTTCACAGTGGTCGTGTACCACCGTGGCTTGCAGAACGCATGACCAAACTCGGTTCCGCGATTACTGAGGCTATCGTTCACGATTACGGCACCTCCGCCTTTCTCTCACGCCTGAGCGATCCTTTTTGGTTTCAGGCTTTCGGCGCTGTGATGGGCATGGATTGGCACTCCTCCGGTATTACAACCTCCGTCATGGGCGCGTTGAAGCGCGGGCTCGCGCCAAAAGCTAACGAGCTCGGTCTTTACATCTGCGGCGGCCGCGGCCGGTTCTCGCGCAATACACCAAGCGAACTCCGCGTGATTGCAGACCGACGCGGTTTCGACGGCGACGCCCTGGTACGCACCAGCAGGCTCACAGCGCGAGTTGATAACAATGCGATCGCCGACGGTTTTCAGATCTACCTGCACAGTTTTGTCCTGACGTCACAAGGCGAATGGGCGGTGGTGCAGCAAGGCTTGAATGAACACAACGGATTGGCGAGGCGATATCACTGGCACTCAGCTTCGGTGCGCGACTTCGTTGCAGAACCTCACACGGCAATCTTTGGTGAGAACCAGGGCACGATCATAAATCTGGTCGATGCAAGGGCAGATCGCGCGCAGTCTGCATTCCTCGAAATCGCGAACGAGCATCCTGAAAAGACGTTAAGTGAAGCACGTCATTTACGCATGCCCGCGCACCACGAAGTCCGCGAGAAGGACATCGATCTAAAGAGACTTGGAGCCGTGCTCGCGGTTGCTTACGAACGCGGACTGAAAGATTTCACCGAGCTCCTGCTCCTGGAAAAACTAGGGCCACGTACGTTGCAGTCGCTGGCGCTGGTTGCTGAAGTAGTTCACGGAGCGCCCAGCCGTTTCAACGATCCCGCGCGCTTTTCTTTCGCCCACGGCGGGAAAGACGGGCATCCTCATCCAGTGCCTTTGAGGACATACGATGAGTCGTTGAATTTCCTTCGTTCCTCACTGGACGCGGCGAAAGTAGGCCATACGGAGAAGCTCGACGGCTTCCGCCGCCTGGACCGGTTTGTTCGGACAGTTGAGAACGAATTCAAGCCGCGAGCAGACCTCGACGCCCTCATTCGTCACGAAAATGCAATCTCACCATCACTCAATGGACGCACTGTGTTAGACAACAGGCGCAGGCGATCCTTGAATCCAAGGCAAGCGAATCCGAGGCAGGGTTCATTATTCTAATTTCGACATAAGCTTTGATTTTTTGGCCGCTTTTGCTAATCTTTTTCAACCGCCCCCACCAATTACGCCCCCGGCATAAAGACGCGCCTTGGAGTGCGTCAAAACGCATTCCTCGAAGAGGCAATGAAGGAGCAAAAACTATGAGCTTTAAGAGATTTTACCCATTTACAG
>JBKPJS010000668.1:0-16216 GCA_046730815.1 Acidobacteriota bacterium | reverse complement strand
TCCAAAGACAGCCTCGGCCGCGGACTTGATGATTGATGCTCCAGGCGAGGTCGATCCGAAACAGTTGGAAGAACTGCATCTTCGAGTCGTTGAAGATTGACCATGCCGCCGCTTCAACTTCGTCGCGAACATCTGGATGCGATGATCGCACATGCTCGCGAAACTGCCCCCGGCGAGTGCTGCGGATTAATCGGAGGAATTTCAGAAACGCGCGCCGCCAGTCTTTATCGCCTCCGCAACGTCACACCAAATCCCGAGTTAGGCTATGAAGCCGCGCCTGAAGACCTGTTCGCCGCGCAGAGACAAATGCGCGAACGCGGCGAAGGTCTCCTGGCCATCTATCATTCCCATCCACGCTCATCAGATCCCAGCCCATCCGAAACTGATGTGAGGCTCGCGTACTATCCTTCGGCCAAATATCTCATCATCGGTCTCGGACGCATGGAGCCTGTAATCAGGGCGTTTTCGATTTCCGAGCGAGAGCAGCGCTGGCAACAGGTTGAGTATGAGATCGCGGACTAGTAAGATTAAGGCAATCCACAGATTACACAGAGTGTATCTGTGGAATCTGTGGATGGATCCTAATGGAGACGAAGAAGAGCAAATACGATACAAATCCTCTCGACCCTGACGTTGAGCGCGAGGCCGACGAAGTCTGGGGCGAGTTAGGAGGCGAAAGGACCACTCAGCAGGTCGGCGGCGCGACCCGCGAAGTAGCGAATTCTCCCAACGAGAACGCGCGTCAGAATGTCTACTCGGAAGCGCCCACTCGTCGTTATGAGAATCCGCCGCTCGAGGCTCCGTACCCGTCGGTGTTTGTTCCACCTACTTATGCACCGCCAGCTCAATATCAACCTGGACAGAACATGTACCAAGCTCCGGTCAGTAGCGCTCCCACGTCGCGACCTATTCTCGGTTTAGGCCTGCCTGAGAAGTGGACGGTAATGTTGCCGTACGCGCCTATGTACATCGGGCTAGTAGTCTCGTTGCTGGAGTTGTTTCTCGTGCCGCGTAAAGAAGTTAAAGTGCGCTTTCATGCCTCACAGGCTTTAGCTCTCCACATCGGCATTCTCATCGTTCATACAATCTTCGGGCTGATCAGAACGATTACCGACAGCTCGCTAGGCGGCCTCCTTTTCGGACTGGCAGCCTTTATATTCCTGGTAATTTCGATGATTCGCGTGTGGAAGGGCGAGCCCCACCGAATCGCCCCGCTCTCCGAGCCTGCCCAATGGTTTAACGAGCACATCGAGCCTCGCAATCAGAGGTAGATTTATCCGCGTAAATCTGCGCTACTGGCATTTTCATTGCATTAACATCCGCAGGGTCGGTTAGTCGGGCTAATTCGGCGATATCACGAAGTGAAACCGGTCTCAGCCGGGGTCTATCCTGTTGCGTTTTGGTGCATGGGGACCCGGAAAAGTTGATTTTTCGGTGGAGGTCACAAATGAAAAGTAACTTTGTCATTAAGCGACAGGCGCTAATCGCGTGGATAGCCCTTCTCGCAATAAGCGTAATGCCGTTCTCCGCTTTGGCGCAGACGCAAATCAAATATCACACCAACAAATTCAGTGTTCAGGACGATGTTAAACTCGGGCGCCAGGCTGCCCAGGAAGCTGAGCAACAGTTTCCCTTACTACGCGATGAAGAAGTGGGAAGCTACGTGGAAGATGTAGGGCGTAGGCTGGTGAGTGCGATCCCATCGCAGTTTCAACATCCCGAATTTCAATATTATTTCAAGGTCGTCAACGCGCGAGACATCAATGCTTTCGCGCTTCCCGGTGGTCCAATGTACGTCAACCGCGGAATGATCGAAGCCGCGCACACGGAAGGTGAAATGGCAGGCGTGATGGCCCATGAGCTCAGTCACGTTGCTTTGAGACATGGTACTGCGCAGGCGACAAAGGGTCAGAAGTACGGACTGCTTGCAGGCATCGCCGGTATTGCCGGAACGATCCTTGGAGGTCCGGGAGTGGGTCAACTGGCCCAGGCGCCGTTTGCCGTGTACCTGCTGAAGTTCAGTCGTGAATATGAAACTGAAGCGGACATTCTTGGCGCTCAGATCATGGCGCGGGCTGGCTACGATCCACGGGATCTTGCGAACATGTTTCGCACTCTCGAGCAACAAGGTGCGGGCGGTGGCGGGTTCTTGAGCGATCACCCGAGTCCGAGCGATCGTTATGCGCGTATCAACCAGGAAGCCCAGCAGCTCCGTGTTAACGCAGGTACGCGCGACTCGCGCGAGTTTGCTCGCGTTCAGGAGAGACTGCGTGGTTACCAGCGCGCTCCAACGATGGCCGAGATAGCTCGCAGCGGGCAGCGTAATCCCGTCGGTGAAAATACCGGCAACGTTCCAAACAATCCGCCGAGTGGGCGAGTTGAGTATCCATCAAATCGTTACCAGAGTCACTCGATCTTCAATGGTGGCGTGCAGGTGAGTGTGCCGGGCAACTGGCGAGAGATCAATGATTCAAGTTCGGTGTGGTTCGTGCCGGAAGGTGGTTATGGCCAGTACAACGGCCAGGCGGTTTACACGCACGGTGCGAGTTTCGGTATAGCTCAGACGAACAGCCGTAATTTGCAGAGTGCAACCCAGGAACTGATAAACAGTCTGGGGCAGGGAAACAATAACCTGCGCACGAGCGGTGGTTATCAGCGAACGACGATGTCAGGACGTACCGCGCTGATGACGTCGCTGAGCAATGTAAACGAAGCTACAGGACGTCCGGAGAGTGTGCGCCTGATAACTACTCAGTTACGCAACGGTCAACTGTTCTACATGATCGCTGTTGTTCCGCAGAATGAGCGCAGCTTTGAGAGTGCGTTTCAGAATATTCTGCGGTCCGTCCGGATTAACGATTAGCGTAAAAAGCCATCCACAGATTACACAGAGCGACGGTGTAATCTGTGGATACTTCCTGTAAGTGGGCCGCTGCGGAAAGCAGTTGCTCCCATTCAGGCAAGTTGCTTTCGAACATAAAAGTTCCAGAAGTGATATCGCTGCGCATATGGATCAGACAGGTGAGGTTTGGATACCCGAAGGATCCGCTCCCGGATCTCCGTCCTGTTCGCGGCAGCGTCGCGAAGTCGCTTCCAGTCATCAAGCCGGCCGCGAGCAATTACGTCGTCGATTGCTGCAAGTGTCCACTTGGAATGGTTCAGATGGCGGTGCAACATGCGGCTGGATTATAGCAGCTTGGATGTCACGATCAGGTGAACGCATACGCGTTCTTACCACAAGGGTACGCAGTTTATGGGTTCCGCGAAGCAATATAAACTTCGCCTTGCCTTAATCACCAACTTGCTAGTGATTTTTCAACTGCCGGCGCCAGGTCGAGCTTCAGCTTTCGGCGAGTGCCGTCGCGCTTTTTATTCAATGAGACAAACGCCAGGTTATAACGGCTGCGGAGGTACTTTAGGCCTAACTCCTTGACACAGGTAGGCATTCAGTCAATCATTCACGCATGAACCTTACATCCATTAAAGAAGAGATTGTTCGGCTGAGTTCAACACAACGTGCGATGTTAATTGATATTCTTTGGGAAAGTCTCGATGAAGAGCGCATCAAGGAGACTGAAGCAAAATGGGCTGCTGAATCCGAGGAACGGATCGACGCCGTTGACGCAGGCGAGTTGCGGACGATAGACGGACCGTCTGCCCTTAGAGATCTTCGCGCGTCTCTTAGGAAATGAAACAATACCGGTTTACGTCCGCCGCGCTTACGGAACTGAGGCACGCGATACTTTATTACGAGCAACGTGAAAATGGCTTGGGAACGGCATTCCTAAACGAAATCGAAGCCACGCTGAACCGTATCCTTTACCATCCAACCGCCTGGCACCAGTTATCACCAAGAACGAGACGCTGTCGAACTCATCGCTTTCCGTTTGGTCTGATCTACCAGATCCGTACTGATGAAATTCTCATAACTTCAGTGATGGACTTGCGTCGCGATCCAGCAAGCTGGAGGGACCTGTTGTAGAAGTTTCGGTCCTAGCGGCCGCTTGACCTCAGCCTTCGGTTCACGTCGCAAGTGTGCTGCCGCCACCACAGTGAGTTACTACATTCAGGCAAATTGCTTCCCGACATAAAACAATCCTTATGATAGATAGATTATCTAGTGACCTTCGGGTCGTGGAGAAAGAGATTGATTCCGCGTTCAAATCAAACGCTTTAACAAGGCTCAACCTAGCCGAAGCGATGTGGTACCTGCTTGCTGCTTTTGAGCATCGGATTTTCTTGAGAGTGCATAGCGGGGATCTCAGTAATCGATTTCAACTCGAGCCGTTGATTGATCATTATCTATTCATGCTGAGATGGCCCGTACGATGGTTGCGACTTTCGTGTTTTGAGGGAAGCTTTATCCCAACCAACCTAAACTCCTAATACTTCCAAGCGGCTGTAGATCTCATTGATCTGGCTTCCGAATATGTTGATTTCTACAAAGTTTATACTCAGGCGAGTAGAGGGGGACTGGATTTGCACATCGAGGGTAACGAATTAATCGCTTCCCCACACCACAATACCGAATACGAAGCTTACAATCGGTTGGTGAAGCCAGTTAATGCGGATATTAACGATCAGCAATTATTTCTCGGCCTTGATAGAATTCAGGACAAAATCCTTGCAGATCTCGACGTTCAAGGAGGTCGATATTCTTTTACAGTACATCCGAAAACAGTAATTTTCACAACTGAAACTCTACAGCCTCTTCTGAAGCCGAGATTTTCACTTCCAGATTCCTGGTCTTTCACGCGGTACTCAATGTCTGATTTCAGACAAGTGTTTTCTGCTCTGTGTGCCTTGTCATACCTACAGCACGCTGCCCGAATGCTTGCCGTCCAAGCTGGTTGTGAATCGTTTGGGATTCTTGATTCGGTTCTAATCTCGACCGTGCACGGTCTTATTGTGAGAGTTGTACGATATACAGGTATCAAACGAGAGATAGTACGAGAAGTTGTCAAGGATTTGACACTGGGCTCGAACGATATATCCGTTGAGCAAGCCGATCCTACCCAACAACCGCTAATTCCGTTAACCAACAATGATTATGCACTGACGCCACAACTATGGATTAATAATGCAGCGGAGCGAAATTTTGCTCGTGCTCGTCAATAAATTACCAAAAGAGAGAGCAATTTATCTTAGCCTCGTTCAAGAAAAGGAAGAAATAATGCGCCAGCCCATAATAGACGGAATTAGTGGTTCCAATTGGCGTATTTGGTATGGAGCTATTCCTTCTCAATCAAACCTTCCCGACATCGATCTTGCGATAGTCGATCCATTAAACCGAGCCGCTCTGTTCATCGAACTTAAATGGTTTTTAGATCCTGCTGAGCCGCGGGAATTATTAGAAAAATCCAAAGAGATCAAGAAGGGAATCTCGCAACTTTTACTTCTTAAGCACGCTCTTGAAGAACAGAGCCCTTCGATTCCCAGTCGCGTAGGAATCGACTCAGACTATTCAATCGGATTTGTTGTAGTTTCAGCAAATTGGATCGGCTACTCTTCGGACCAAGACACCGCGATGCCTGTGATTCACGAACATCATTTGATCAAAAAACTACAGACGACGGACAGCCTACCCGAAATTATTGCTTGGTTATAGCAACGTAAATACCTTCCAGAAGAAGGTGTACATTATGATCGTATTGAGATTAACTCGCGCGTCGGAAACTGGAACCTTCACTGGTACGCACTCAGACCTCTGATCGTTGATGACGAGTTTTTACCTCTATGAGGTCGCTGTCTACATCAACGGGTCCAAGTGTGAATGAGTGTGCTGCGTGCGGAGCACGAGTCAGGCAACACGCACACAACAAAAAATGATTAGCATGATCGGCATTGAGAAAGAAGGGAACCGCGCACGAAAGTATGGTATAGTGCGGGCACGCCTCCAAAAAGAAGCGGGCCGACTTGTGGGCTAACACAAAGCCGACCCTAGGACCATCAACCTTCCAAGAAAGGATGACGACCATGGCTAGTCATAGTAGCGCAAGAACGCGCGAACAAGAACCTCACGTAACTCAAACAATCAGGACCAACGCTATCGTCAATGCTCTGAAACGAAGAGCGCAGGCAGTCTTGAACGACAGAACGATCGATGCTCAGAGCCGTGCGATTATTCGTTATGGGTTGGAGACGAACGATCCGTGGCTGGCGGAACTCGTGCGCCGCGCAGATGCGGGCGAAGCAATCCCGGGTACGCTGGACTTTTCGGAAACACCCGGTACCAACGAAGATGATTCAAGCGAAGACAAGATAGAAGCATTGACAGAGATCATCTGTCGCGTTGGTGATGAAGCGGGGACGAAGTCGGCGGCGTTGCTGGTCCTCATGGCGACGCTCGAAAATGCAACGCACCCGAAAGCACTCGTGAATTTGGCGAAGCACCTAGCCTTCACTCGCTGCGGTGAGTTGAACCTGAATGGTATGGTTGACGCGCACATTGCTGAGCTTCAGAGTGAGTTGTTGTCGTAACCCGTTTAGCTTGCACGAAGAGTCAGTTTTTTTACAGGATTTGCATGATTGTTCAGGATTAATAGGAAATCACGTCTGAACCTGTGAAAATGACTCTTCGTGCCGGGCTTTTCACTTAATGGGATCCAGGAAATAGTAAGTGAAATCCTGGAAAGGACAATTGGGATCGGCGGAATCTTACTTAGGTCCAGCGAGATGTCATCTGAAGCTCCCGAAACTTCACACAGGATCCGGTGTAGTGCAAAAGTGATTCAGTAGACCTCAAACAGGATCTGCGAAGTGCAAGACAGTATTCCCGAGATCCCATGTGTGATTTCTGAAACTGCAAGTCATTGTGCTTCAGATCCAAGACAAAATCTGACAGATCCTGATGGGAATCCGGTCGATCCTAAACGTTCCGTCGCTTCTGCAATACGCAACCTTTCGTAGGAAAGAGACGCTCAGTCTCTTACGGTTCAGGAGTATTGCTCGAATTACAGGTGCCTCAGGCGTGCAGTCCCGCCCAGCGTGTCTGCGCAATCTTAGATGAGCCAATACAGGATAAACATCGAAGTTGTAAGCCGGCTCGAAGCTGGTGAGATCCTTTGTACACCAGACCGCTGTGCCGAAATCACTTACCTCGTGTCGATCGGCGACGCGGATGATCCGCTTCCAGAGGGTTACGAGAATGCCGAGCGTAAGTTGCGCTTGCTGATCGCTGATGTCGTCACAGAAGAAGGCGCTACCGAGGAAGACGTGCGCCGAATAATTCAACTAGCCGAGCAGCTTCGGGCAGAAAGCGGCACTCTGCTCATACACTGCGAGGCGGGCGTGAGTCGCTCGACTGCCACTGCACTGATCATGTATGCGTGCTGGTTGGGCCCAGGCCGTGAGGACGACGCAATGCAACGCGTAATGGCTCAGCGTCCCTTCGCGATACCGAACCGACGCATGGTCGTGTTGGCTGACAGCTTCCTGGCGTTCGATGGTCGCTTGGTAAGAGCTCGGGACCGATTGTTCTCCCCGGATTCCTAAGATTACTCCGACGATCAATTTAGCAGCTAAACTATCTTCAGGCTTTTATGCTTCCGGCCGCTGCATGGCCTGATTTCTTTTTGCTTCCTGCCACAACTCTTCCAACTCTTCAATTGACGTCGCATCGAACGGTTGTCCACGCTCGTGCAATGCACTCTCAATGTACTCGAAGCGGCGTCGAAACTTTCGATTCGTCAACTTCAACGCAGCTTCAGGCTCAACCTGCATATGACGTGCAATGTTGGTCGCGGCAAAGAGCAGATCGCCAATCTCTTCCCGCACGCGTGCGTGATTTGCTTCGTCCTTCATGTCCGCATGATCTTTAATTGCCACACGCAGCTCCTCAATCTCTTCCTGTAACTTGTCGAAGATGTCGTCTACGGATTTCCAGTCGAAACCGACACGAGCAGCTTTCGTCGACAGTTGATGGGCTTCCATCAGCGCTGGCGCTTTCGACGATACACCTGCTAATAGCGAGGTGTCTGTAGCTTCAGTTTTTCCTGACGCTCGCCGCTCTTCGGCTTTCATGGTTTCCCAGTTGAGTAAAACTGTCGCCGCATCGTTAGCAGTGACATCGCCAAACACGTGCGGATGGCGGCGAACCATCTTGTCGTGAATAGCGGTAGTGACGTCGTCGATCGTGAATTCGCCGCGCTCCTTCGCCACCTGCGCGTAGAAAACTATCTGAAACAGTAAATCGCCGAGCTCGTCACACAACTCGCCCGGCCGTCCTTCACGCGCATCTTCGACTGCTTCGAAGGCCTCGTAGGCTTCTTCGAGCAGCATTGGGGCGAGGGTGGCATAGGTCTGCTCGCGGTCCCAGGGGCAGCCATTTGGCGAGCGCAGGCGATCCATCAGGGCAATCAAATCATTGAATGTTGCAGGCATGGAGGTAGTCTAAAATGCGTAATGATTAACCACCAAGTCACAAAGACACAAAAGTCTTTCCGGTGTTTTCGTGCCTCTGCGTCTTTGTGGTTTAATAACGCTATGCAAGAGGATCAACCCAATTTCAAAGTTACGGACCGGAGGCTGTTTAATGCGGATGGAAGTCCACGAGATCTGCCTCCTGATGAGAAGCCTGAGGCTAAGGTAGAACAACCTGTGGCGGCCGCTGCGGCGCCCGCTAAAGAGCAAGAGCAAGCGACGCCGGAGCCGGAAGTTTCCGCAACGGCGGCCGAGCCTGAAGAAGACTTCACCGATGAAGACATGGCTGCTGCACGCGATCCCGCGAGTTTTATCAGCTTCGTGATGTCGATCGCTTCGAACGCGGCTTCAGCTCTCGGGATGATGGAGCACCCGGTGACACACCAGCGTGAAGTCGATGTCGAGCTGGGTAAGCACTGGATCGATATTCTCGGCATGCTTGAGAAGAAGACTGCGGGGAATTTGACGAGTCAGGAAAAGCGAATGATCGAGGGTCTCCTCGCGGATCTGCGGATGCAATACGTCTCGCTGATCAACTCGCCGCAGCAGGGCCAGAAGTTTACGGGCAGCGATATTACTGGTGGGAGATGAGACTCACGTTCCTTGGTACTGGAACCTCCACCGGAGTTCCGTCGATTGGTTGTGAATGCGAGACCTGCACCTCGGACGATCCCCGCGACAAACGTCTGAGAGTTTCAATCATTATCGAACATGCCGGACGCACCGTGCTGGTCGATACCTCCGCGGATTTTCGACAACAGGCGTTGCGCTTCGGATTGAAACATCTGGACGCAGTTCTCATCACTCACTGTCACGCCGATCACGTTTTTGGCCTCGACGACATCCGGCCGCTGAACTTTCGCTTCGGAGCACTCGGCGTTTACGCGAATGAGCGCGCCTGGGTCGATCTCAAACGCATCTTCAAATACATCTTCGAGCCTTCGCACTTCGGCGGTGGTCTGCCGGAAGTAATTCCCAACGTTGTTAGTCCCGGCGCAAGCTTCTGCCTTGGAAATGAGTTGGAGATCATGCCGCTCGAAGTGATCCACGGCCGCCTGCCGGTGATTGCCTATCGCTTTAATGATTTTGCTTACCTGACGGATCTGAGCGAGATTCCGCGCGAGACACTCGATGTGCTGAAGGGTTTGGACGTGCTGGTGCTCGACTGTTTGCGTTTCAAACCACACCCGACGCATCTCTGGGTGGACAAAGCGCTCGAATACGTCAACGAGTTGAAGCCGCGGCGTACTTTCTTTACTCACATCGCCCACGACATCAAACATGCTCGCGACTCAGCCAGATTGCCGGCAGGTGTCGAGTTTGCTTACGACGGATTGGTGGTTGAAGCATTGCCAATTTAATCGGAAATCGGCAATTGGAAATTGGCAATCTAACTTATGCGTCTCTTTCACGGAACTGATAACGCAAAGATTCAACGACCGACCGTACTCACGCTGGGTGTTTTCGACGGTCTGCATCTCGGTCACCAGTTGATCATGAGCACTGTCGTCGAGAGAGCACGTGCGATCGGAGCAGTGCCCACAGTTATCACGTTCGATCCACACCCGCGCGCCGTGCTGCATCCCGAATCGGCTCCGCCGTTGCTGCAAACTTTCGATCAGAAGATTGAGGGGTTCGGTGTTCTCGGCGTCGAACAAACAATCGTCGTGCGATTCACCAAAGAGTTTTCAACCATTCGCGCGACGGATTTTCTGCGCGACGTCGTGATCGATCGTTTGCACGCGAAAGAAGTGTACCTCGGCAAAGGCTTCGCGTTTGGTCACAACCGCGAAGGAAACATCGAGCTCCTTCGACGTCTTGGTGGTGAACTCGGTTTCGTTGCGGGTGAAGTGCCGGAGGTTAAACTGCGTGGCTGTCGAGTTAGCTCGAGTAAGATTCGTGAACTGTTGGCGTCTGGCCGGGTGAACCTCGCGCGACGTATGTTGGGCCGTCCTTATGGTGTTGAAGGTCGCGTCGAGCGCGGCTCGGAACGAGGCCACCAGCTCGGCTTTCCGACGGCCAACCTGCACCCACACAACCGCGTCATACCCAGGAACGGTGTGTACGTGACGGGAACATTGATAGACGGGCAATGGCGGCGCAGCGTGACGAATGTGGGGCTTAGGCCCACCTTTGGAGACGCCACGGAACCTTCGGTTGAGACGTACGTAATGAACTGGGACGGCGATCTTTACGGCGATGTTGTGCGTGTTCGTTTCCTGTACCGCCTTCGCGATGAGCGCAAATTTAGTTCGATTGAACAGTTGAAATCGCAGATAATGAGAGATGTGGATCGAGCGAATAGTTACTTCGAACGAGCCGGCACGAAGCACATGCTCTCAGTGATATAAAAAGAATGACTACAGATCAAGCACTGGTTAAGACAAATGGAAACGGCCTTGCGGCGCAGGTGCCGCCGGCGCCGAAGCCGACTGCACAGGTTCGACCGTTAACCGAAGAGATGGTTGACGATCTCTTGTCCGGGCGCGGTTTCCGTGGTTGGTTGCGTGCGGCGCATGTCGCGCGTGTGCTGGGACTCTTCTCGCTCTACCTGTTTCTCGACACTTACGACGTACGCGCGGACTTTAACCGTCGCGCCGTGGCCAGACTTCGTGACCTCGCGCGCGAGCGTGGCCGGCGGGCACAGTTAAAGGCGTGGGCCACTGCGCAACTCTACGCAGCCCTCGATCTGTTTCTACGCGTATTGCGTTACGTGGTTTTCCGTGGCGCTGAAGGCTCTGAAAGGAAACAAGCTCGACTCCGGAAGCAAGCAACGTGGTTGCGTGAGTCGTTGATAGATCTTGGCCCGACGTTTATCAAGATCGGTCAGGCGCTTGGTACCCGTGCGGATTTGTTGCCGCTCGAATACGTGACAGAGCTTCAGACGCTGCAGGATCAGGTGCCTGCGTTTCCGACGGCGGAAGCATTCGCGATCATTGAATCAGAGTTAGGTCGCAGTCTGCACGAAGCCTATCCTGAAATTGACAATGAACCGATCGCTGCTGCATCTCTTGGGCAGGTCTATCGAGCGCGCCTCGCAACCGGTGAGGAAGTCGCCGTCAAAGTGCAGCGCCCGAACCTCGAGTCAACCATTGCGTTCGATGTGGCCATACTGTTTCGCCTCGTGAAGCTCACCAACCGGTTCTTTCCTAAAGCCAATGAGAATGCTGACTGGGAAGGCATGCTGCGCGAGTTTCACACCACGATCTTTGAAGAGATGGATTACGTCAAGGAAGGACGCAACGCCGACAGGTTTCGTTACAACTTCCGCACCTGGCGGCCGATCCGTGTGCCGAAGATCTACTGGTCACACACGAACACGCGAGTGCTCACGCTCGACTTTATTCGGGGCACGAAGGTCGTTGATCTCGAAGGCCTGAAAGCGCACCGCATTTCGCCGGTCAAAGTCAATCGACTCCTGATTCGCACGTACCTGAAGCAATTGCTTGAAGATGGTTTCTTCCACGCCGATCCGCACCCGGGGAATTTGCTCGTGATGGACAGCGGGCACCTGGCGTTCTTCGATTTCGGAATGGTGGGTCGGATCAGTCCGAGGCTTCAGACGCAAATGATCGATGCTTTCTTCCACGTGGTCGGACGTGACGTGCGTGGCCTGGGCCAGGACATCATCAATCTTAATTTCCTGAAGCCGGGAGTTGATCCTGAAACTGTTCGCCCGGTCGTCGAGAGTCTCTTTACGCACTATCTCAACCTCAGGCTTGGGTAAGTGAACTTCAAGGAGCTTACATACGATCTCGCCGAAGTGATCTACGAATATCCCTTCAGGCTACCGTCAAACTTCACGTACATCATGCGAGCGCTGATGACGCTCGAAGGCATTGGCGTTGTGACCGATCCGGGTTTCAGCTTCTTCGAAACCGCCAAGCCTTACGCGAAGGAGTTTATGCTCCGCCGCGAAGGCAAGATGTTCAGGAAATTAATCTTGGATAAGTTGACTGGACGTGAGAATGGCGACAGCCGGATTGCGTGGTCGAGGGTCTGGAAGCTGACGAAGATGGCCGCGCAGATGTACCTGGAAAAATGAACCACGGATGACACGGATTAAATCCGGATTTATCCATGTCATCCGTGGTTAAATTACTCTCCTACCGGGTTACCTTCTCACCATTCGGTCCGGGCATATTCAGCCGATCGCGAAAGAGATTCAATAGCAGCAGCGTGCCAATGCCGCCACCAGCTTCTGCGCCACCGCCAGTAGCCATCACATCCGGAGTGATACGAACACCTTTCTCGCCGATGACTTTTAAAGTCTCCACCAGTGCGACTCCCTGAGCGCCGAGAGCATTGACCTGCTGGTGATAAGCAACACCCTGCGCCTCACCCATCAGACGAACCTTCTCGGCTTCGGCCCTACCGGTTTGCTGTATGTAGTGGGCCTCGCCCTCGCCTTCCGCCTTGCGCTGCTCGGCGCGCTTGCCTGCGATCTCGACGCCCACAGTCGCGGCCATCAAGTCCTTCTGATTGTCAGCCTGCGACTTCGTCTTTTCCAGTTGAATACGTTTCTCTTCCGCCTCGCGTTGAGCGTTGTACATGTTCTGACGCTGTTCGGCGAGTATCTTCTCGGTCTGAGTTTTCATCAGCTCTTCAGGAAGATGAATGTGGCAGATGAGCACGTTGACCACGTCAACGTGATACTTGAGCAAGTGCGCGCGCACGCGAGCTTCGGCGCGTTCCTGCTCTTCATGCCTGTTTTGCAGGTAAGCCATCGCCGACGATTCTGACGCCTGGTTGCGGAAGATCGAGTCGATGAGCGGATGCATCACGTTTTGAATTAGACGTTCGATACCACCAATCTTCGCCACCATGAAAGGGGCGTCCTCGGGCTTCACACGAAAGACCACCCGCACTTCCAACTGCATCGTGAAACCGTCTTTCGAGATCACTTCGAACGGATTGAACGTATTGGCAACTTCTCCCGCGGTCCATTCAACTGTCTGGTTAGTTGTTGGAATTACGATTGGACTGATCGCCAGCGTGTTCACGTAATAACGGCCTGGTCCAACCACTGTTTCCTGAATACCGCGATAACCTTCGGGCACGACGTAAGCTTCATGCGCGCCTTCGTCGAGTCTTCGATCAGCCGGATCGCCAGTCATCAAGTCCTGCTTGATCTGTTCGACCGTGCGACTGTCGTCTATCACGTCGAGGCGAGCTGCCGATTGCTCCGCTTGCTCGAGTTCCTCCCGCTCCATACGCTTGCGGACCTTTGCGGCCATCTCACGCCTGACTTCTTCGGAAGGATCTTTGCCGACGTTCGATACGACCACCGCGACTTCACCCGGTTTGATCTCCTTCGCTGTTTCGGGAATGACTTTGAACAGCAGCGGATTGATGTAGTAGGTGCCCGGCAGCAGGATGTCTTTTTGTGGGCCGCGCTGCCCGCCCTTGCCGATGAATTCGTGTCCGTCCTGAAAATTGTCGTGACCGGCGAAGGACTCGGCGACGTAATCGCGCGGGTTTAGCGGAGCGCCGTCGAGAGCCTCGACAAGACCAATAACGTTTTCATTGATCACAGTCGCATCGAAGAGACGAACATTAAACAGTCCTGGCTTCGCTTCACTCGATCCTTCAATAGTTCCGGATTGTGTCAGGATGCGATAGACGCCGGGAGTTAGGATGTCGACCTGAGGTCCTTTCTGTCCGCCTGATGCAATGAACTGTTCTGCATCCTGGAATTGGCGATGATCGGCAATAGCTTTACCTAGCAGACGGCCGGGATCGAGTGGATCGCCGTCCGCGGCGGTGACGACGCCGACTTTGCCTTGCGGTACAAGCGTCGCTTTTGCCACGGAAACGCGGAACAAGTAGGGGTGTATGGGCCAGAGTCCGGGAGGAAGCGTTCGCAGTTGAATACCTTTCACTCCGCCGCGTTTGATGAACGCGATCGGATCCTGGAAGTTGTTGTGAGCATTCTGGGCGCGGTCCGGCGCGAAGATTCGGCCGGGCGGCATTGGTTCTCCGTCGACCGCCTCAATGACACCCATTTCGTCGGCGCCAATCTCGATCAGTGGCACCTTGCGAACGATCTTTTCAAACGGATACTTGATGAGATGCAAGCCGGGTTTTAATACGTCGGCCTGGATACCGACCTCGCCTTCGGTGGCAACCACTCGTCCTGGCGGCATCTTGGCGCCCAGGTACCGACGTTCTTTGATCGCGATTTCGCGCGCGCCGACGTTAACGAAGATACGCCTCACGATTATCAGTAAGATAATCAGAAGTACGAAGGCCCCAAAGAGCATGAGTAACGCATATGTGATGTCAAGGTTTTCCATGGTATATCTCTTTCAATCAACTCAGGAGGCAGTTGATGGTTAGGGGTTATTTGTAAGTTCAAGTTCACTATTTGCTGTTGAGAGGGTGCGTTTCAAAACAAAGCCCGCTCCTGAACTTCGAGTGCGCGATGACAGCACCCAGTATTCGCCGTTGATCAATGCTTGAAGCTCGGCTGCTGACATATCCGCCAGGCTGCCGTCTCGCCACGACATGAGCACAAGTTCAATCGCCCTTCCATAAGTCTTCGCATTATCTGTAAGAGCAGCAACATGCAGCAGCTTGGTCGCCGAGCTTTTGTCGGGAGATTCCTGAAAGGCGCGGATCGCCTCGACGGCTTCCTCGAAAGCCTTATTGTCAACCTTGGGTTTCGCAGGAGGCTGGTCTTCCGGCTCTCTAAGTTGATTTAGGCGGAAGTCAGAGAACAAGCCGCGTGGCTCTGGCAACGGCAGTTCCATAGATTGCGATCTGTTCACAGGTTTCTGCCAGAAGTAGATGGCGATAGCAATCAAACCGAGGATTAAAACGGAAGTAAGAAGAAAGGTGACCATCGTAGGCCGACAATGTGTTTATACGCCTGTCGGCATGAAAAGTTCAAGGAACAGAAGTGATTTTAGCCGCAGATTTACGCGGCTAAACTCTCATTTGGAACTCAGCGCGTTGAAGAATAAGGGGTAAGTCGCCTCGGACTGGGCGCGGTACTGCGGTCGGAAACCGAAGAGAATTACGCGTCCCTTGCCCATGGTTACTTCAACCAGAGCAGCCTTGCCTTTGATCAGATTACCGCCCAGCAGCCAGCCCGAGAGCAGTGGATCCTTATCGACAGGATACGATGCAATGACGCGAACATTTGCGCGCGGAACAGTTGCGCTCGGATCGTCGGTAACTTCAAAGACCGGCGAATCCTCGGCCCACGCCATTGTCTCCCTCGGCATTCCCTTCGCGATTGGATGTGACGTGTCGAGTTCGATGCGCAGAATCGATCCCGGCACATAAAAGTCCGTTCGAGGTAAGTTAGCGACGACATTGCGGAGTGGCAGTTTGAACTGTTCGATAGCAAAGTCCGAAGCGCGATTGAGAAAGACGAGCGTGCCTCCCGTCTCGACAAAATCACGCAAGTTCTTCACACCTTCAGGTCCGAGACCGCCTGTATATTCAGGTGGCATTGCGCCGGTGCGGTAGCCTTCGAGCAGCGTACGCGCTGATTGATCGGGAATGAGGAGGACGTAGTACTTGCCGGTGACACCCGGCGCCGGCTTGTAAACTGTTATTCCTGCGCGCAGTTCTTTGTCGCCCAGTATGCCGTAAGGAATCTCCTTTGATTCAAAGATCCACCTGGTCCAACCCTCATCGTGACTGGGAACCGACGAGCGATAGATTGCCGGCAACTCGGCACGCGGCCCTGATTTACATGAATCACGAGCTTCAGCGACTTCACTAATCGGTCCGGCTGCTCGCAAGTAATTGAAAGGTGCTTTAACTGCATGGACCGTGACACCCA
>JBKPJS010000667.1:0-9105 GCA_046730815.1 Acidobacteriota bacterium | reverse complement strand
TTTCGGATATTCGGACCCGGCGCTACCGCGCTCGGTTCTGTTAGACTATGACTAATCAATACGTCATCGTTCGTGACGATCTATTCCTCGATCCGATCACGATTATCAGCGAGGGGTTGCTGATCGGACGTCTGCCGCAGTGTGAAGTGCGGCTGAATCATCCGTCAGTGTCGCGTGTTCAGGCGGGAATCAAGCAGTTTGACAACGACTACTACCTTTTCGCACTGCGGCCGAAGAATCCAGTTATCCTCAACGGCAAACCGGTCGAGCAGAACGAGGCGCTTGCTTCCGGCGACGTCGTCGAGGTTGGACCATTCCGATTGGAGATTGATACGGCCGGCAATGTTTTGACGATAAGTGTCGAGCTCCGGATTGGCATGAGGCCGTCCGAGATCGACGTCAGCGATGCGGGATTGAGCACGGACACTCTCGTCGCGCCCGTCGAAGGGAAAGCAAAGAAGCCACGTCCTGCGCCAATAGCGGGAACCAAAGCGCTCGATATCTTTTGGGACAAGCGGATTCGCGATGCGGGCAAGATGGTGCGTCCCTCGCCGCTGTATCCGAAAAGCGGCAGGCGCAGTGGCAAGGCACAGTTCAACTGGACGCCGACAACGGATCTGATATCGCGTTGGCCCGTGGCGTTCTTTACCTGGGCGCTGTTGATTGTCGGATTGGTTTCAGTTGCCGCTGCTTACTGGTACACGAGCGCGTTTGCGCCTGCGCCGGTTTCGAAAGCCCACACTATTTCGCAGCTCAGCATCGTTCCAGCAATCGCCACCACGCCAAATGCGGGTTCATGCACCAACTGTCATTCGTTTATAGGAAACATGGAGCAGCGTTGCGCCGCCTGCCATCACACGGATGCGTTCGTGGCCACAGTGATCAAGCCACATGAAGCGGCAGGGATTGGCTGTATTGATTGCCACGCTGAGCATAAAGGCGCGGAGTTTAGTGCGACTGCGGGCGCGCTCGCTTCGTGCACCGCGTGCCATAACGACAGTAATCAGAAACTCTTCAACGGACGCAAAGTCGGAACGCCTCACGGTGGCACGTTTGGTTATCCGGTCGTGAATGGCGAGTGGAGTGCGAAGTCGATCAACGATGAGGAGTGGGATTTAAGGAAGCTGGCGGTCGTGCGCCAGCCTACTGACACGGACCAAAAGTGGCGCAGCAATCAATTTCACGCGCTGCATGATCAGCGTGTAAAACTTGTTCCCGGCTTGAAGGGCAATGCGGAGGGACGACTTTCGTGCTCGAGCTGCCACAACTCATTTGATCCGCTCGATCGCGTTACACCGCGAACGACGTGTGCCGCCTGTCATGTCACGAACAATCAACCCAATTGCACGTCCTGCCACGTGCAACACATCCATGATCGTAGCCGCAGATGAACGCAGATCAGATTTTGATCTGCGTTCATCTGCGGCCTAACTTATCCTGCGGGTTTGTGGCAAGGCAGACAATCATTTGATCCCGGCACTTTTCCTTTGAGCGTGGGACGTGCGGCGATCGCCTTGTCGTGGCAAAGGTTGCAGTTGAGGTGGTAAGCAACTTCGTTTGTTAGCTTCGTGGGTGCAGGCTTGTCCGGGTACTGCACTGTGGGCATCGGCGCGCTGTCGTCCCCTGCCTGAAGATGGCACGCTCGACAACTCTTCACTGGCTTTGCATCCGCGGCTGCGAGCGACTCAGTCGTTAATACAACCGCGCGCTCTGAAGTTTTTAGTGGCGCTTTGAGATTCGCCGCCGGCTGATCAGTGTGGTGACACTCGACACACGTCAGCACGCTCTGTCCGTCAGGGTTGTATTTCTTCACCGCGTGGTTTTCGTGATTGAAGGCGACCTCGCCGTACTTATCCGATTGGCTGTCTTTTGCAAGCACCACTTCCTTCGGTTGAGTCTTGCTCTCCTTTTCCTGGGAGGTAACGAGGCCCACACAACCGAGCGCCAGAATTACAATCAAAAGAATTTTCATAGAGATGAATCTTAAGTACGGCTTTCGCTGCCTGTCAATTTTTTATTTGGAGCTAAGGCATGCGGAAGGTTGGTCCAGCATGACATCTTCTGCATTCCTTGAATGCCAGGTCGCCGCCAAACGATTTCCTTCCGTTGTGACAACTGAGACAGGTCATGCTACGTGTCGTGACGAAATGCTCCGCCGCCGCGGGCGAACTCACCTGACGCGTCTGTGCCGCCCCGGCTGTGAGTCTGTGACAGTCAGCACACGCGAGTCTCTCACGCGCGTCGTGGTCCGCATGACTAAAGGCGCGAGCGTAAGCGCGGGCATTGGTGCTAGTTGGTCGATAGGATCTCTGTTCGTGGCAGACTCCGCACGAAGCAATCTCTCGTCCCGCATTAGACCGGCTTGCCGGAGTGTGGCACGTGTAGCAACCATTGTGGGCCGCGAGATTCGCAGGGATCGATAAACCGGCGCCTCGATTAATCGGCGAGCTATGACAACCCGCGCAGCCTCGCTGCGGGCGAGCGGACCCGGTCGTATGTTGAGCGTGATCGAACCTGACGTTGAAGGGTTCGTTGAAGCTTGTGGGAAAACTCTTTAGCGGGGGATTACCGCTGTTGATATCGGTGTGGCAGATGACGCACATCGGCACGGCAGGCGTCGTGAACTGGCTGCGATGGCAGTCTGTGCAAGCTTTGTGACCGGGAAAGCGCGGAGTTGCTGAGTTGTCCGTTCGTTCGTGACACGAGTTGCAGGCAAGAGAGCTGTGCCGCTGGCTCGAGTGAAGAAACTTCGAGTAATCGAGTTGGGGGCCTTGTGCTGAAGCGGCTTGGAAAAGAAGAAGTACTCCCGCAAAGGCGCAAAGGCGCAAAGAAAGACGCAAAGAAGTATCAAGGTTCTCTTTGCGTTCTCCTTCGCGCCTTTGCGTCTTTGCGGGAGTATGCCCCCTCATTTTATCTCCTTGCGTTTCACTGGCGGGCGTTCGGTGATTAGATAATGACTCGCCGGCGGATCGAGGCTGCCGACATTTGGCGCGTGACAATAGACGCACACGAACCCGCGATTCTTGTCAATCGACACCAACTCTTTGCTGAGATCCTGTCGCAGTCCGTCTTTGTTGTGACACTCAGTGCACGATGTTATCGGCACGTCGGGTTTCAAACCTCGCAGCGAAGCCGCCTTAGTGATGTTAATGTGACACGTCGTGCACTCCGCCACGTGCTGCTTTCCTTCACCACCGCCATCGTGAATGAACTTGATCGAGATTCTCGACGGCAGATCGTTCAAAATGTAAGGAGTCGTTAGCTTATGACAACCGTTGCAATTGTCCGCGACTGGTTGCTGCGACTTCCAATGACAGTTGAAACACGACGCGTGATCCGTTGGCGCTGCCTTGAAGATGGCAGTGCGCGACGCGTGACACATCGTGCAGTTGTTGTAGCCCTGCGGAGCATGAGCGTACCGCAATAACGCAATTACATCCTGATGCTTATCATGCGGAAACTCGATCGTGAACTGCCTTTTCAAAGCCGGATTGCGGAACGCAAAGCGAACGTCATCGCGCGGCGAGGTCTTCAAGTGACACACGGAACAGATCGGCGGTCTTGCGCCTCTGAAAAACTGCGCCCGGTGACAGCTCACGCACGCGTCATGTCCGGGATAATCCGTGATGTCCGGGAACGCGGATGCTTTGGTCCATTCCTTCGACGGTATCTTGTGACACGTGAGACATGCCGCTTGATGCTTCTGCGTGGAATGGGAAAATTTCGTGTAATCGATCGGTAAAAACAGGGCCACAGATAAACACAGATAGAGATGAATTTTCTTATCTGTGCTGATCGTTTTCATGATCCGTTTAATCTGCGGCACAAACTGGTTTTGGTTTCTCAATCCCTACACACTTCACGTTTTTATCTTTCCGGTTTGAGACGAGGTATGGCTTCTCGGTAGCAAGATCTCCGGCTTTGACTTGCACTTCGCAATTCCAGCTCACCAGCATTTGACCTAGCTCCGTTGGGATCACGTTCGATAAGATGTAAGTCCCTGGTCCGAGGTCGGTGAAATAGGCGGTGCCATTTCGATCCGTCATCACTGAATGGGCAGCGCTGCCTGCTTGCTTTAAGAGAGTTGCGATCAGACTCTGCCGGTCTCGATAAAAACCGTCGCGCATATCGGGAGCGAGGTTTGTCGTCAACCACTGCCGCGCCGTCTGTTCACTCCCAAACTCCTTCTGGCTCGCGACAAACGCGGTCGCGAATTCAGGCACCGCTTTTGGTCCGCTCACGAAATCCTTTTCGACACCGCGACAGTACACTGACTCGCAGTCGCCTTCTTTTAACCAATTGACCAGTGCCGCACTCGCGCCGAGTTTTTTGTAATAACAATCTCGCGTCGCCAGCGGCTGCCGGTCAATTGCGTCGATCAGCGCGCGATTCTGTTCGAGCGTGCCCGGAATGAGGAAGAAGCGTTTTCGCGCGAGTGCGCGCAATGGAGAAGCGTCGTCGGCTTTCACACGCACACGCAAACGAAGTACGCCGGTTGGTCGTGCAGACGGCTCCTGGTTCTGAGCAACCACTACGGTGACCGTCAACAGGAGCGCGAAAACAAGTTTCATAGATTTGGGCTGCGCGGAAACTTCAAAAACGGCAGACGCACGCCGCGCACGAAAAATTGATCTGCACGGATGGCCGGCGGCGGTGAAAAACCATTCGCCCCGGCGGCAGCAATCAGGTCGTCCTGATCCACGCCATCGCCACTGACGCCAATCGCGCCGACCAGTACGCCGTTTTTATAGAGCGGCACGCTGCCGGGAAAGATCTGAATTCCGTTTGGCAGCGAGGGAATTGAAGTACACGGCAGCGGCGCTCCACCCAGAGACGCGAGAAAGTTTGTGCGAATCAGATCGAGCTGTAGTCCAACGTTAAAAGGACTCCAATCGACAAACCCAGTGCTGAATGGGCCCGCTGGAGTGTCGTTGATCCCGTCAGGAAAAAACGGGCGATGGAGAAAGCCCCCGGCGCGATCAGTGAAAGCAATCGTGCCATCCAACCGCAGTCCGTCGGCAGCCGCGCGATCCACGTATGAGCCTAATCCAGCGCTTCGCAAAGCGGTCGCGGCGTTCGCACTCGAGAAGAAGGCTGCTGTTCGCGCTTTCTGCACCGCGACGTCAAACCCAAACACTGGCGCGTCCTGTTGTCTGAAGATTGCCAGCACCACGCCGGCGGTGTCTACGACGGCAATCGTGACGCGCGCGTTACTTCCGAGTGGCTGCCTGATCGCGGCGCGCGTGATGTTTGCCTGCTGCGCTGCGTGCGAGATGATCGTGCCAACTTCGCTTGCTGTGAGCGCACTCGCTCCCGGAGCTGTTCCCGCGATGAACGGGAAGAAGCGTGGACTGACTTCACCAGCAATGCCGCCGATTACCTGTGGAACAAACTCCGAAGACGGCGGCGTTGAGATCGTCGCACCGAGGATGCTTGCCGTGCTTGTTGGCGCCGGAGGATTTGTGACGTTTGAGAATGGCAGCCTGATGCCATCGACAAGAATGTTGTCGGCACGAATCAGCGAAGGCGGTTCGTAACCGCGTATGCCTGACGCGGCGATGAGTTCTTCGAATGGCTGGTCGTCATCCGCGGGATCCCGATCGACTGTGTAAAGCCCGTCACCTTCAACGCCGATACCCCCTGCGGGGAAGCCGTTTTTGTAAATCGGCAAGCCGCCGGGATCGGCTGAAAGTCCAAGTCGTGCTGACGGCTTTTTAATGTCGCTGCACGGAAGAGAAGAGAACTGGACGCCGTAGAGTGGGCCGCTCGCGCGGAAGCTGATGCCGGGCGGAAAGTGTTCCTGGATGATGAAGCCGGCGGTGCGGGTCGTGAATGCATTGCCGGAGGTGCTGAAGAATGCAGCGGTCGCAGCCTTGGCCGTAGCAGCTTCCGCAGCCGGCGCAACTGTGCCTTCGAGTCCTTGCCCGCTCGTGCCGACGCTGCGAATCGTTGTTGAGGCAGGAGCACCGGACATGGCAAACCTGCCAAGCACATTTCCTTCACGATCCGTAATGACGATCGTCACCGGTTTGCCCAGAGATGTGGCGGCGGAAGCGGCTTGCTGAAGAATGGTTTGTATATCGCTCGAGGATAAGTTAGTGGCCAGCAATGCAGCGGGCGGCGGTTCCACTGGTGACAGCAGGCCCGGCGTCGGTATCGCATTCGGATCGTCTGCTGGTCCACCGCCCACGACCCCGATGCCGACGCGCACTCGATTGCTCGCGAGGTTACGATACTTGATTCGCACCAGCACGTCGCCTATTGCCGGAACATTTTCAGGAACGCGGATTATCACGGACGAAACCCACGGATTGCCAGGGACAGGGCCAACGTATTCGACAGTCAATGGATAGAGAGTGTGGTTTGTATCTTCGGCGTCCGCCGTTACGGTCTCACCGGGTTGCAGTTGCAGATTCATCGCAAAGAGCATGATGCGCGTGGCTGAATCCGAACCAAACTTGATTTCGGCGGTAGTTGTGAAAGGCTCGCGACGACGCGTGACGGAGTCGAAAGCAATCGCTCGAGTTGAATCGACGTGACTGATCAGCACGGGAGATGTTTGTTGCGCGCTGGCTTCGGCAGCCGCGAGCAGACACGCGAAGAAGATCGTTCGTCGCAACATCGGCGCACAATGTATCACAGATTTTTTCTGCCGAATCCGTGAAATCTGTGGTAAAAACCGACGAACGTGATCGGGCGCCCCGTGCAAACAACCGCTCTAATCTTACTGGTTGCCGCGAGTTGCCTGGCACAGACAACCGGTCGTCTCAAAGGAATCGTTCGATCCGCAACGAATGCGCCGGCTCCCAATGCTGTCGTTGTCATTACCAATCAAGTCACACGAAAAGTAACGCTCGTCAGGACCAACGCGGATGGTAGTTACTCGGTGAAACTGCCAGCGGGTGCGTATCGCATCAACCTGGACCAGCCAAATATCGCTCGATTCGACAAGGATAAGAATTACGGCGATTTTGCGATCGCGCGTGGCGACACGCTCGAGAACGTGATCATTGAAGTCGATAAAGAAACTGTTATTGACATCGCTATCACCGCCGGCGAGCCCGCTCCTCCTCAACGCCGCGAGACGCCCGATCGCTGGCGCATCACGTTTCCCGAGTACGATCGCTACGGCAATCGTGGTGCGCGAGGCCGCGATATCCCGTTCAAAAAAGGCCGCTGGTGGGATCCTTACAATCAGAACGTCCTCAAAGGCGACTACCCAATCAAGGGCGACCAGCTCTTCATGATTCTCACAGCCGTCAGCAGCACGAATGCGGAACAGCGACGCGCGCCGACACCGTCCGGCGTGAGCACTGTCGATCCTTTGAGCGCTGAATTCTTTGGCCGTCCCGAACAATTTGCCGCGAACGAGACGCTGCAATTCAGTTTTGAGTTATTTCATGGCGATACGACGTTCAAGCCACGGGATTGGGCGATCAAGTTCTCGCCCACGTTCAGTGTGCCCAATTATTTGGACGCGCGTGAGAATGGCGTGGTGAACATCGACGTCAGGCGCGGCACGAGCCGCACTGATTGGCACGCTTCACTGGAGGAAGCTTTTGGTGAAGTAAAGCTCGCAGACATCAACGCCAACTACGATTTCGTTTCGGTGCGCGCGGGGATTCAGCCGTTTGTTTCCGACTTCCGCGGTTTTATTTTCTCTGATAACAATCTCGGCGCGAGAGTGTTTGGCGCCTTCGACAACAACCGTTATCAATTCAACGCCGCCTACTTCTCGATGCTGGAGAAAGACACGAACAGCGGATTGAATAGTTTCGACACCCGCCATCAGAACGTCTACATCGCGAATATTTTCCGGCAGGATTTCATTCGCAAGGGATATACCATCCAGGGAAGTTTTCATTACAACGACGATCGACGGAGTGTCGAGTTTGATCGGAACGGTTTTCTGGTGCGACCGGCGCCGATTGGCGATGTCAGGCCACATGCAATCAAGGTCGGTTATCTGGGCCTGAGTGGTGATGGCCATCTTGGCCGGCTCAATCTTTCGCACTCTTACTACTTCGCGTTTGGTCATGACGAGCGAAACCAGATCGCCGCACGCAGAGTGCAGGTGAGATCCAGCATGGCGGCTGTGGAGGCGTCGATCGATCGCGATTATCTACGCTTCAAAGGCTCGTTCCTCTGGGCGCAGGGTGACGGCAATCCGACTGACGAACGCGCGACGGGGTTCGACGCAATCTTCGACGATCCGAATTTTGTTGGAGGACAGTTTTCGTTCTGGGTTAGAAACGGGATTCGTCTGACGCAGACGGGCGTTGCGTTGGTCCAACCGAATAGTCTGTTGCCGAGTTTGAGAAGCAGCAAGATTCAGGGGCAGGCGAATTTTGTGAATCCCGGGATCTTTGTTTACAACGCGGGGCTGGATGTTGAAGTCACGCAGCGTGTGAAGGCTGTAGTTAACGTCAACTACCTGCGATTTCATCGCACCGAGCCGCTGGAACTGCTCCTGTTTCAGAACCGTATCCGGCACGACATCGGGGTTGATTACAGTTTGGGGGTCGCTTACCGGCCGTTTCTGATCAATAACTTCACTGTCACGTTTGGCGCCGCGTCGTTACAGACAGGCCGAGGCTTTCGCGACATATTCACCGACGCCTCGCGCAACTGCCCGCCCGGCGTCGAGGATTTCTGCCAGCCAGACGTGATCAGTCCGAAGAAGATGTTGTACTCGTTGTTCGGGCAGATGAAGTTTGTTTTTTAACCACGGATGACACGGATTTTTATAAAACCGATCTTGGCACTGATGGTGATCTGGTCTGTGCAGGGGCAACAGCCAGTGAGGGTGGAAGGGTGTGTTTCGTGTCACGGGCAGATTGAGCCGATGCATAAGTATGGGACGACGGAGACGCTCGATAAGTTGAAGGACGGGAAGGATGCGGTGGGGTTGAGTTGTACTGCTTGTCATGGTGGGAATCCGGTTTCAAGAGTGAAAGAGGAAGCGCATGTGAAGCCGATGTTCCCACGCGAGTGGCGGCGCGCCGGAAAATACAGTGGCGCGAATCCTGAAAGGTCAAACACCCTCCTGGCACGCGAGAGCTGGGAGTTTGTGCGGTTCATTAATCCGGGTGATCTTCGGGTTGT
>JBKPJS010000666.1:0-4408 GCA_046730815.1 Acidobacteriota bacterium | reverse complement strand
ATCTAGGCCTCGTGACCCAGACTCAACGGTTTTGCGTCCCCGCCTCGCGACAGGTTTGCCTTTATCGGAGCAATCACCTTAAAAGAACTTGCGGCTCCTCAGAAACGGAGCACTCGTATTACACCGAATTGACCATTGTTTGTCAAGATTTAACTTTTTCGGTCATTGTGACGGAGGTGATGGAGATTTGCGGGAATAGATAGCGTAGTTGCGGTGATCGTAGATTTGACTATATTCGTCGGCCAATAGCCGGAGCGTGTAGTCATAAATTTGCCGGTCACGATCTTTGCTGCTGTCGATCGCGTATGCAGACTCAGGGTCGATGACTATGTAATCGAATCTTTTTCCACTGTTGTAGCCGTACAGCGGATCGTTAAGCACATTGTCGGGAAAGCCAAGACCTAAAGCCACTCCGGGATTCGCGGCTATTGACGACTGAGCAGTCGTGTTCTGTTTCAGAAACTCAGCGAACGGCTGAAAACTGTTTCGGAAGTTGTCTCGTCTGATTCTATAGCCCAGCCCTCCGATCTCGACTACCGCGATAGCACTCAACGCCAACACCACGGTTTTCCCTAACAAACCTGGTCTGGCCCAGTACCAACTAATAAACAAAGCGCACATCGTTAAATAGAACGGGACGATATGGACCAGGTAGTAGTAGTTTTTCTGGGAGTCAATAATCGTCAACCCGACAAAGTAAATTGCAGTGAGGCCGAGCAAAATCCTGTAATTGACGGTGCGCCGAATTTCGCGCACCGTGAGACTTCCGAATATCCCAACCACGTACAGCACCAAAAACAAGATCTTGATGCGAGTGGCACTCGAATCACGTCGTCCGAATCCGAAGTTGGCAAAGTATCGCTGTGTGAGTTCGAGTTTCAGCCCGGTCAACGGTGAGAACAGTCCGACGAACCGGCTGCCGGTATTCTCGTCACTACCCATCGACGCGTTCGCAAAAAACTGGCTGAAAAAGCTTTGCCGATCCTGAAGGATATATGAGCCCCACGCGATGCTGCCGATCACGTAAGGTATCAAGGCGATCGCCACGTGCTTGAGCCCTAAGCGTTTCCGATCGAAATAAAGTGACAGAAAGAGCAAACCGAAAAACGGCAGCAGGCCCATCGGGTGTGTGAGCCCACTCAGCACTATCAAACTTTGACTGACCAAAACGGCCCCGGTCAGCGAGCGCTCTCGCAATCGTAAATACGTCGCGAATCCGGCAAAGCCCAAAGCAGCACTCATCATATCCATCCGACCGGATGAGGCGCATACAATGAAAATGTAGTCACCCGAAAGCAGCGCAATGACAAGTAGAGCCAGCGATGTTCGCTTGAACAACGATCGCACGATGAGGAACCACGAGGCCAGTGCTACAAGTCCCCAAACTATCGATAGACTGCGAGTAGAAAACACACCGAAACCAAACACTTTGTACCAAATCGACAGCATCAAGGGCTGCAAAGGCATAATCCAATACGTGTGGCGGTCCATCCCTTTGAAGGGAGTCGCGAAGGTTTCCAACACCGTCGTCGAGAAAGTGTCTTTTGTTATCAAATTGAACGCTGGGTTGGCGAAAAAACCTTCATCAGTTCCCGGTATTTCAGTGAGGGCAGTACTTATCGTTAAAGACAAATAGATCGCCAAAATGACGAGACCAATCAGTAGCTGAGATTTACGAGGCTTGAACGTCGAGGGTAGGTTCATTGTTTGTCAGAAGGGAGCTTCGGCAGCTTATCGATGTTGGCTCCCGGATTGGCGCCGTCCTTAGAGCGAAAACGGCTTCCTGGTCCAAGCCGGTAATTGCCTCGTTCGTAATCGACAAACCCGACGTCCCGCATGGATTGAGGGAAAAAGTTCCCAGCCGGATAAAGCGACTCAGCGTTCGATGGTGCATTCACTTCTTTAACGATCACGTTTCCCGTAATGATACTGCCGGGGAAGTAGCGATCGACCGACGTCTTGCCGATTCCCATGCCGCTCCCGAAAATCCCATACTCATTGTGGCGCGTGATGTTGTTCCGATAGATGAACCTGGTGTTTGGAGCATAGTCAGTGCTGATGATATTTCCGGTCTGAATCGCCGTGTTGTGCTCAATCGTCACGTCCTCGGTACCGTTTATAACCGTTAAGAAGACACCGTTACTGCCGAATCTCGGGCCGTCAATCTCGAATACGTTGTTACTGATCTTCACGCGACGCAGACGAACATCAGTAGGCGCCGGTGGCTCATCTATGCCGAGTATGAGTACGCCAGAACCAACATTACGGACGATATTGTTAGAAAAGATCACGTCTTCGACCACGGCAGCGGGTCCTGAATCACTCGGGCGCGGCGTAAACACGATTGCTCGGCCTGCTTGTGCGTCGGTCCAATTCCCCTCGAAAATATTCCCGTCAACCATTACCTTTCGCGCGTTCTTCAGCTCAAACAGGTTCTTAACGCTCCAGTGTCTGCCGGCATAGGTCGGATCGCCCGGTTTCCAACTAAGCGGTTTGAAGAAGTAATTCTGCCGGACCTCGATGTCTGTCGGCACCAGGTTCGGAACACTCGCGCCAGCCCCACCGAACATTACGTTTTCGCCGGAGGCTTCCAGGTAATTGTTAATGATCTTGAAGGGTCCTGGACCATTCCAGCCACAGATTGCCTGCGTGTCATATCCCTTGCCGTGAATTTCGGAAATGTAAGAATTCGTAATGCTGGTGTCCCTGGTGTTGAGCGATATGCCGCGTTGCACTTCCTGCGATTCAAAACCGTGAATGTAACTGCGGTCGATCACGAGGTGATGTGGAACTGAATCGAGCGTGGTTTGTGTTTGATTGTCGCCGAACCTGAGGAGATCGTTCACTGGAGCCTGCGGGTCAGCGGTAGAAAACTCGATACCGGCGAACTTGTAGTGGTGCGCTCCGGGTTCTGTCTTTACGACTGGAGCGCCTCTTTCCGTGGACTGTATTTTTGCAAACAGGGCAGACTGCGAAGGCGAGACACGTGCGCCTTCGGGCAGTTCACTTATGCGAGAGCTCTGAATCGTGATGAACTCGGCGCCCTGCTTTACCGGCAGAGTTATAGCACCTTTGTAAATCGTACCCGCCTGAAGAACGATGGTATCGCCCGGCCGAGCCTGATTAATTGCGTCCTGGAGGTCGCCGTTGCTGTCGAGTTGTAAAATCGAACCGTTTCTCTGTGGGGGCGAGACCCGCCGAACTCGCTGCCAGAGCGCCATCCCCGCTCCCACCACTAAAAACGCCAGGAGCGCCGAGAGTATTGGTGAACTACGCATGGTTCTCATGTGAGGACAGTCGCATTTTCGCGTTCGAACATATCGGTATGCGCGTCAACTCTGAAATTCTGTTCCTGACGCAACCACGACTCCAGCACGAAGATGTACCAGAGCTGATTTGGCGCCCATCCTTTTTCGACGGATGCGTTCAGTTGCTCGACCACAGCACGAGAGTTTATCCAGCCTTGCTCGCCGGCTATCGAGGTCTGGAGCGACTCGGTTACGGCGTTTCGCCAGCGGCCCACGAGCCAGCGATTAACGGGAATGCTGAAACCACGTTTGCGACCGCGAGCTAGTTGCTCGCCGATTTTTTGTGCGGCCAGCGCCCGCAACAACGATTTGAGACGGCCACCATTGAGACGCAATTCGTAAGAAAGACCCGAAGCAAATTCCCAAAGATCCTGATCGAGAAAAGGTGATCGAGCCTCGAGTGAGTGAAACATTGTCGCGCCATCAACCTTTGTCATGTACTCACCGACAAACCTGCCAGTGCGATCGTATTCAAGAAACTCCGCCAGGACATTGCGACCTGAATCGTGGGACCACTCGATCTCTCGTTGGGCCAGGGAGATGTCAGCCAATCTCCCGCCAAGCATGCCGTATTGTCTGTACGCCGGCAGCCCATCGTGAGCGCAGGCGACCGCGCCCAAACCGCCGGTTGAATAGTTCATGAACGAGCCGAGGCGTTTGAAGGAGCCGGCGCGCGGCAGCTTTTCCTGATAATTGCGCCAGCCACTCGCCACAAAACCAGGTAACGAGCGGGCCACTTTTTGCGCGAGCAACAAATGCCGGTGTTCGGGATAACCGAGGAAAACGTCGTCGCCGCCATCGCCTGTTAAGAGAACTGTCGCCGATCCTCTTACCGCTTTCGAGACTCGCAACATGCCGAGCGCGGAAGCACAAGCAAACGGTTCGGCATACGCGCAAACCATCTCCGTCAGGTCCGGCTCGCTGTTCGACGTCAACTCGAGCACCTGATGACGAATACCCAAACGTCTAGCAGTGTCTGTGGCGTCAGCAGTTTCGTCTGTAGGATCGCCGGGAGTGCCGATCGTGAAAGCGGTTACGTCTCCGCCGAGATGCTTGATAGCCCAGCAGATCAGGCTCGAGTCGATGCCGCCACTCAGAAG
>JBKPJS010000665.1:0-6687 GCA_046730815.1 Acidobacteriota bacterium | reverse complement strand
GTTAATCGCTTTTTGCGCTGAGTCTTCAGCATCCTCTGCGCCTCCCGGGCCTGCCAGGTTTGGTACCGGGCGGCCATCTGCGAACCTCATGTTGATGTCCGTTTGGAACTGCACTACGAATTCACGGAACGACGTACCGTCAGACTTGGTTATTGTCGCCTGGGCCCGCGAGTTCGTGTCTTCGATCCAGGTCGAACCCTGAGGTTCGATGATTAGCGAACCGATTGCACCCTTGTTGCTGTGCTTGATTGGATCTGATGAGATCAGATTGGTAGCGCCGAATTCAATCGGTGTCCCAATGCGCCTGCCGCCGTTGATAACGACGTCACCCGCGTACCAGCTGTAGCGGACTACGCCACCTGGTCCGACCGTCTGGTTGGGATTGAATCCAACGTTCTTCCCGTCGCTGTTTGCAACGTTGTAAGCGAGCAGTTGGGGATGCAAGCCAACCTGATTCGAAGGTCTCACCTGATTAGCATTGAAATGGAAAATCAGGTTTGCCATCGTGTTGAAGCCATCGAGATCAGGTAATGACTTCGGCAGTCTGTTTTCCAGATTGAACTGGATACATTCGCCTGCCCTGGCGCGGACGACGAGCGGTTCAATGGGAACGCCCGCCTTAACCCTGCCATAAGCGTCGATATCCTCACTGCGGAAGTACATGATCGCAGTCGGATCGTTGAGTGCTCCACCGTTTCCAGCGCGGCTGTTGTAGATCAGCTTGCCGGTGGGAAGAGCCCAGGCATTGACTGCCGAAACGTTGATCTTCCGTTTCGGAGCAGTACCCGGACAGACACTAGCGCCGGTGCTCTTACCTGTCGGGAAATCGGTTGGATTTGCTGTAACTATCTCCTCGTCGATGAGAATCGGGCCGATTAAGCCAGTCTGGGTTGGACTGCTCAAGGTCGTCGAAGAATCCGGCGAGACAGTCAAGGTTGTAGTACCGAGCATAGTCGACGACATCAGAGTCGTATCTGTCGTGGTCTTGGAATACGTCATAACAGAAGGATCCGTTGTGTCGTTAAAGTCGGTTGCCCCGTTCGGGAAAGTTGAATCTACCGGGAACTCGGCGTCATTGGTTGTCAAGTCTGCGGCGCCTGCCAGGTTGTTAGGCAAGGCGAGCAGGTCTGTCTTCAACCCCAAGCGGCCGTTGTAGACTCGCATGAGTCCCCACACGCCGTTCCACTGTCCGTCGACCGACGCGCTGTTTTGGTAGAGGTAATCGACGAAAGGACTACCGCCCAGGATCGATTCCTTGCCGGTGAGAAACTCGAAGTGTTCGGAGATACCTGCGATTTGCGAGTTTCGGAAGCCGGAGTTATTGACGGCCAGCGGATCCTGTGGCGTGCCTGGTTGATGCAGCCACTTATGACCGTTGATCGTCATGTTGTGTGTTTCTTCATGTGCTCCCACGAGGATGCGAATTTGAACTTTGTCATTTTCGTAGACTCTAAGGAGCGGCGTGAACGGATCTCCCGGCTGCACGCCCTTGGTCAAAGCCGGATAGAAGGTTGGCTGAACGTTGAACTGCGGATCAGCACGAGTGATGTTTGATTTGTACACCTTGGACAAATCACCAGGCGCTCCCGATGCCTGCGTGTTGGTGTAAGGATCACGAATGCGCAGAGGCACCGGCTCATTCCGGTAGTTAACGCTCATGGTGCCCTGATCGGCTGCGGAGATTGCTTCCGGACATGGCGCCGGAACACCGCCCGGACAAACCGTGCCGTTCTCGACGAGGAAAGGCAGTCCCACTTCGTCAAGGATTGGTGGGTTGATTACTCTTAGTGGATCGGCAATCGGCTTGCCATTGGATCCGACACCGGCGCCAGCCTGATAAGCCAGTTGGAAATCAGCAAACTCAAACAAGAACTCGCGGTGACTATTCGCCGCCGTTGTCTCGATGATGTTCGCCTGCCAGCTCGTTGGACCGCCGTCCAGTGTGCGGGTTCCCAGAGTGACACCTGTTTCCGGATTCTTCCAGGTCGAACCTGTTGGCTCGATCACCAAACCGGCATAGAGACCGGCCTGCTGGTGAGTCGATGGTCCAAAGTGGTCGTGCGTGAAAACCGTTCTGAGCGTACGGTCTACGCCGTTGTTGTTGAGTGTATCGTCGGCAAACCAACGCTGCACTGTTGTCTGTGCGTATTTGACGCCGAAGAACGGATGGAATTTGCCCGTGGGACAGGTGAACGTGCCGTCGCGGATGTCACCCGACTCCACACCGACGCAACTATTCTGTTTGCGAATGGCAATGACTCGTTCTCGTACTTCATCGGGACTGAAGGTTCCGTCTTCATAGTTGAAGCCGTTGCCTGAGCCGTCAGATGACGTGACGTCGAACTTCACCAGGTGAATATGCTGGCCGATGATGTCGGTCGGCGTGCGTACTTGAAAGTCGTCCTGCTCATAAACACCAGGGACGAGGTTAGTGTGGTAATAAGTGATGCAGTCATTCGTGTTCGCGCGGAAGAAGAACGGTTCCGGCGGTTTTGTGCCTGCCTGCATAGCAGCGACGTCTCCCCAAAGCGCGAGAATGCGTGACTGGGGGAAGTGCCAGCCGGCCTTGTTCAGTTTGATATCAAGCTGAAATGCGGCCGCTTTGTACGTGCGCGGTGTGCCTATAGCCGTGCCGGTATCGCTAATGCAGGGATCGGCAAAAGGAGCGCCAGGCTTTCGTGGCAGTCCATTCAGGATGAAGTTGGCAGCTGTGCCATCGGGCTTAAAGCTCGGATGCAAACGCAATTCGTGATATTGCATCTCGGCTATTTCTGCCGCGGTGCCCGTCTCGGGGATCGCCTGTGCGACCGCAGTCAGCAGTTCTTTGCTGAAGTCCAGACGCGTTTCAACGTGGTGCGTGGTACCGCCGGTGATGATGTGACGCTGCAAGCCGCCATCATCAATTGTGTCGAGTGGCGGATGCGGCGGACGGTGACCAGCTACCGCCGGATTGAAGAACGGATAGCCAGGCACAGTTGCCGTGGGCATAGGCGCCATCGCCAAAGTTGGCAGCGGCACGAGTGCGGGTGTCGGCGTACCGGCGAGGATTTCGCCGTCGGGCAACGCGCGCGCGCCGGCAACGGGAATCCCGTTGCTGTTGAGCACTGTTCCTGACTCAAATACATCGTGCGCACGCCACAATTCCCACATCCCTTCCGCAAAGTGCGGATAAAAGTGGCAGTGGAAAATTGAATCGCCAACAACCTGATTTCGGTTTCCAGTGCCGCCGTGGACGATTTCTGTAGTAAACGCGAAGCCTGGTCCAAGCGCCTGACTGTCGAGGTAGGTCGAGTTGTCGTCATCAGGTGTTTGTAACCACTGATGTGCGTGCAAGTGGTGAATGTGATGCTCTTTCGGCCCCGCGTGTACGACTCTCATCTTCACGGGGTCGCCGATGTAGCTGTGATGCACATTCGATGGGTCGTCGGGATATAAGACCTTCGTGGCCTTTCTCCCTGTGATCAACTTGCCGGTGCTGTCCGTGGTGTTGGCTGGCACATCCACGATCTGGGCTGGGTCGCCAATGGTCCACGAAGAAAGGAAGAATTCTTCAAACTTGCACTCGGTGCAGTTGAACATCGGCCCGACACCGAGGCGGTTGGCCAGAATCTCTGCACCTACACCTGCCACGCCGTAGTTGATGGCAAACTTATCTTCCACGCTGTGCAGGGTGTGTTTGAGAACTGGATCACGAAACTGCGGAAAGGCCTGTATGTCCTGAATTTCATCGTGATAGATCACGGTGAACTCGCGGAACGGTCGGTCGCGATCGGGTTCGGTCGCATTCGGCCTGAAGGTTCCGGTTGGAAAGCGTCCCTTGTTGGGCCCGGTGATGACAGCGTTCAAGTCGGTAGCGACGATCGTGTCAACGTTGAGCATCTTAATGATCGGCTGGCCGGCTTTGGGATGCCCTACCGGATACACTGCATCGTAGTTGAGGATCGGCTGACCGCCTGCCGTCGTACCAACTTGTGCCAGCTTCATATCTGCCTGGGTGAGCTGCGAACGGTACCACTCGGCGCCTTTCGGTTCGACGTTGACGCTGCCGAATAATCCTTCGGAAAGCGTTCCGCCATCGCCTTCGCCGCTGGTTGTCGCAGCAGTGCTGTACATTAAGTTGTTTCCTTCACGCGTACCGGTAAAGGTGTAGATCCTCGTGCCGCCTGGCCCCACCAAACTTGGGGTATTCACGCCGACGTTCGATCCGTCGGAAGTGATTCCCCCGACCAGTTCCATCCCATTAACGTGAATGCCAGCGGAGCGAGTCGCAGGCTGGTCACTTAAGGGATCTTCTGGATCTTTGTGGCTCACGGGACTGGGTGAGAGGAGGTTTGTAAAAGTAATCTGCAGACAATCGCCATTGTTGGTGCGGAGCACGATTGGCCGCGGCCGTTTGTCAGACCGCAACCGCACGTTGCCGGCGACGATCCCTTTTAATGGGTCAATCGCCACGACGTCTTTCTTAAGTGCGTAGATCATGCCGCCAGGGTTCACTGTCCCGAGGCGGTTGTACATGATCACTTGATCGAGTGCGACCACGTCAGCCTTGATTGTGCGTGCACAAACCGGCGTGGTCTGGGCTTGCGTGCTGACTGCCATTAACAGCAACACGAAAGATGATAGAGAAAGCAAAAAGGAGAGCTTTCTCTTGCGGTGGTTGCGGTATTTGCTTTTCATCTCATTTCCTCCGGCGGTTCGAATAGAAATCAGCAAGCGAGTGGGCCATTGGTCCAACCGGCGTGCTCTTGAACCGGATATTTATTCCTGGGGTGCGCGTGGAAGAGTGCGCACCGTTCGATTGCCTGCTTGATCCTGGGCCACTCTCTCGAGTTGGATCAGCTCGAATGAGTTTGATCGTGCGGCTGCAACCGCCATGCCCTGGATCTGCGAAGCTCAATGTTGAGAGTGAATGGCGCGGAGTGTCTCAGCATGAGACTATTTGCGCTGCGACGTGCTTTACGGTGGACCATGTATGCATTTGTAAGAGAATGACGGTGAGGAAAATTAGGCTGGCGTTGCGAGTTTTCCCGCAGAGATTGCCTCGAAGGCAAACATCACTATTGGACGCGGTCCAACTGCGTTCGCGGACTATCGCGTTCCACTTTAATGCCAAACTTTTTCAGCTTGCGATAGAACGTGGGGCGCGGGTAACGAAGAATCTGAGCACTTCGTTTCACGTTGCCGGAAGTGCGCGCGAGCGTTTGCAGGATTGCTTCACGCTCGATCTCTTCCATCGGAACGAGAGGTGGAATTACGAAAGCGACTTTGCTGGAGTGCTCAGCCTGAAATTGCTCCGGCAGGCATTCCGGCTGCAATTCATCTGCAGGGCAAAACAGCACGGCACGTTCAATCACACTTTCCAATTCGCGGATATTTCCCGGCCAATCGTAACGCTCCAGGCGCAACATAGTCTCTTCTGAGAAGCCACGAATCTTCTTGTTGTACTGAGTGTTAAAGTGATCGAGAAAGTGTTTAGCAATTATTGGTATGTCGTCGAGACGCTCACGCAAAGCCGGCACTTTGATCTTGATCGTGCTGATTCGAAAGTACAGATCATTCCGCAAAACACCTTGTTGCAACAATGCCTTGGTGTTATGGCTTGTAGTTGCCACCAGTCGAAAGTTGATTTCGATCTCGAGATCACTTGCGAGGCGTAGCTTGCGCTCCTGCAAGAGTCGGAAGAGTTTTGCCTGCAAATGGGCGGGCACTTCGGCGATCTCATCGAGCAGCAGTGTTCCGCCATTGGCTGCCTCTATGAATCCACGTTTATCGCGGTCTGCTCCGTTCGAGACGTATTTTCGATAGCCGCACAACTCAGCTTCGAACTGTTCAGGTGGTATGCCGCCACAGTTGACGCGGATGAATGGTCCGGAACAACGGTGACTCTGTGCATGAATGGCCGCGGCTATTAGCTGCTTACCCGTGCCGCTTTCACCCTCGATCAGAACTGATGCATCGGAGGGTGCGGCGGTCCGGATAGTTTCGATGATTCGTCGCAGCTTCGAGTCGCGGCCAACCATGCCGAACGTTTCACTGTAGCTAGTCGAGGACATAAGTCACCAATTCAAGGTGGAAGGCCCCTGCAAATGCCGTACACATTATTGATTTCATTACCAGGTGTGACTGACGTTCATCGGAACAGCGTAAACCTTCACAGCTAGTGCGCGCTTTTCCCCAATGGGCCAGGAAAGTATTTCTCGCCCACAGGCGCAAAGAGGCCCTTTAGAACGCGGTAGTGCTTTGCGCCTTTGCGTCTTTGCGAAAGATCTTCCTCTAGCATGAAGGTTGCTACGAGATGGCCCAACCGTGACCCTCAACGCTAAGGAGACTGATCGTGAAAAGAGTTTTAGCCGCACTTATTTTGACGATGATTTCGTTGCCGGCGGTGACGCAATCTCGCACGCAGACCATCCCTGACCCTTGTGCGTGTGAGTCGCAAGTCCTACCGGCCATACTGGCCACCGTAAACGGCATTACCATCACGGCACGCGACATTGAAAAGGTAACCGGCGAGTCGGTTCGCAACCTTCAACGACAGGTCGTCGAGGCACGCAAGCGCGAGCTCGACCTCTTGATCAATTCAAAACTCCTCGCGCTTGAAGCAAAGAAACGTGGAATCAGCACAACAAAGCTGCTCGAAAAGGAGGTCGTCACCAAAGTAAAAGCGCCTACTCCAGTGGAAGTGCG
>JBKPJS010000664.1:0-4518 GCA_046730815.1 Acidobacteriota bacterium | reverse complement strand
CCATTAGCCACCGGTAGCGATTCTCATACTGCATGACTTCACCTCTTACAAATGTAGTTCACCACATTGAGGAGTGCCCTAGTTTCATGTCTTATCCACAGATTACACGGATTGATTAATGAATCTGTGTAATCTGCGGATAAAGAACTTCAATTTAGGGACCATCCCACATTGAACAGTCTCGCCTTAACGTTGTCAAAACGCTTAGAATGCCTCAAGCCCCTGAATCAAATCCGAATCTTCGAAGGAGAAATAATGCTCGTCTCTCGATCTGTGTCACTAACGTTGGTCGTTCTGTCAGTAATCTGCGTTGGCGCCTGCACCGCCGACCGAACGACGACGACTAATTCTGCGGCTCCCGCCGCTTCGCCCGCGGGCTCAGCCACTGCGACAAACACGCCGCCTCCAAAATTGAATGTCAATACGGCACCTGGTCAGGAACTCATGAGCACGATTCCGAACTTTACCAACCGCATGGTCCATGAGTTTGAGGAGTACCGGCCTTACCGAAGTATCCAGGTGTTTCGTAAAGAGATTGGGAAGTACGTTGCTCCGGCCGTAGTTGCAGACTATGAGAAGTACATCTACGTGCCGATAGATATTAACCAGGCCGATGCACAGACCTTGATGCAGATCCCCGGACTCGATCAGTCAGAAGCAGAATCGCTGATTGCCGGGCGGCCATATGCGTCGCAGGATGCATTCCTGAGCAAGCTGTCCGACAAGGTGTCAGCCGCCGAGCGCGATACGGCGCGAACATACTTAAGCCAGCAATGAGCACGGTAGAAGTATTACGGCGTCTGCGATTATTCCTGCTCGCCCTATCCTCGCTGCTTTTCGCGGGAACACTGTTGGAACTCGGACTCGTCAATCACACTGAGGACGTGATTCAGTGGCTGGCGTTTGTGCTGGCCGGCGTCGGGCTGGTGCTCACGCTCGTCGTGCTTGCTCGGCGTGGACCAAAGACAATCTCGTTGCTGCGCTGGTGCATGCTACTCGTAATTGTTGGAAGCGTGTTTGGTATTTATGAGCACGTTTCCAACAACATCGCGTTTGAGCGTGAGATTCAACCGAATTCGACGTTGAGTCACCAAATGTGGAAAGGCTTGGCCGGTGCTAATCCGCTGCTGGCACCGGGGACGCTGGCCGTCGCCGCACTTCTATCGTTGGCCGGCACTTATAAGTATGAGATCAATAGTGGAACAAAGAAGCACAAAGAACACACATAATTTCCATAAGTTTTTCCTGCCTTTTTTGCTTCTTTGTGGCAATATAAGACTGTTTCAAAAGGGGAGTAGATCGCCCAGATTTTTTGGGACCTTGAGTCGTCAACACGGCGTAATGCTTGCGCCCGGCTCAACGGGTGAGTCCAAACTCAATGATCAAGACCTTTTGCCGCGCACGGCGCGCAAGAGGTCTTTTCGTTTGCGCGACTGCATAGCTGTGGAATGTGTTCGCGAGCGAAAGGACATTGAGCATGGACGTATTATTTCCCTTTTCTGAATACTGGTGGTTCTACTTAAGTTTCGTCGGCCTCGTACTCGTTCTCCTGGCTCTCGATCTGGGAGTCTTCCATCGCAAGGCACATGTCGTAAGTTTTCGCGAGGCTGCAACCTGGACCGTCGTTTGGATCTCACTTGCGGTTCTTTTCAACGTGCTGCTCTACCAGTACGCGCTGTGGAAGTTTCCACAAGACGCCCGGCTGATGGCGATCCCCGGCTTTGACCCCAACGCAGCAGCGTGGCGCGTCTCACTCGAATACTTCACTGGCTATCTAATCGAAAAAGCACTGTCCGTGGACAACATCTTTGTCTTTGTGATGGTCTTCAGTTACTTCGGCATCACGGCAAAGTATCAGCACCGCGTGCTCTTTTACGGCATCCTCGGCGCGCTCATCTTTCGCGCCGTCTTCGTGGCACTCGGCGCTGCTCTGATGCAATACCATTGGGTCGTTCTCGTCTTCGGTGGTTTTCTGATCTTCACGGGTTTGAAAATTTTCTTTGCGAAGCACCAGCCGGTCGATCCCGAGAAAAACCTGCTGATCAAACTGCTGCACCGCGTCCTTCCAGTCACAAAGAGCTTGCAGGGCAGTCACTTTTTCGCGCGCATGGATGGGCGACTTTACGCTACGCCCCTGCTGGTTGCTCTCTTGTTCCTCGAAGCGACCGATATCGTTTTCGCCGTCGACTCAGTACCGGCCATCTTCGCCATTACAAGTGAACCGCTGATCGTGTTTACTTCAAACATCTTTGCGATTCTCGGGTTGCGCGCGCTGTATTTTATGTTGGCAGGCGCGGTAGACAAGTTTCATCTGCTGCAGTACGGTCTCGGAGTCGTGCTTGTGTTTGTCGGACTGAAAATGGTCTGGTTGAACGATCTATTTGGCGGGAAATTCCCGATTATGATATCGCTGGGCGTGATAGGTGTGGTGATCGCAATGTCGATAGTGCTCTCGCTTCTCTTCCCGAAGCGTCGTGCAGAGGAACACGCCGCCCGCTCTATTTAAAGGAACGATGTAATATGTGCGACTGATGAACACTTTTCGAATCGCACTCGCGAACATCCGCTTTCCGGCAACGCCTGACGAGTCGATCATGTTAGCGGAACAAGCGATAGGGCAAGCAGCCACCGACCGTGCAGACGTTATCTGCTTTCCGGAGTGTTTTGTTCCCGGCTATAGAGGAATGGGCATGCGAGTGCCACCGCCGGATCGTGTGTTCCTGGAACGTGCGTGGGCCAACATTGCGGCGGCGGCTGCGAAGGCAAAGGTGGTGGTTATTCTCGGATCCGAACGCATTGTTGATAGTGCCGTCATACCCACAGCACTGGTGATTCGTCGCGACGGAACAATCGCCGGATTCCAGGACAAGGTCCAACTCGACCCTTCAGAAGACACGATCTATGCGCCCGGTTCCGGAAGACAGGTTTTCGAAACTAATGGCTTGAAGTTTGGCGTGGTGATCTGCCATGAGGGTTGGCGATATCCTGAAACTGTTCGCGCCGCGGTCCAACGTGGCGCACACGTCGTGTTCCATCCTCATTTTCACAAGGCAGAACCGGGAAGTTATGTGCCTTCGAGTTTTGCCGATTCGGCGAACTCGTTTCACGAGAAAGCGGCTTTATGTCGCGCGGCGGAGAATACCTGCTACTTCGCAACGGTAAACTATGCCAGTGCCGGATCACCCACCACTTCAGCAGTCGTGCGGCCTGACGGGACGCTACTCATTTATCAATCTTACGGCAAAGAAGGATTGTTGTTGGCCGATATCGACATTACTACTGCAACAGGCCTGCTCGCCGCACGCTACAAACCTATTTAGGCGATATTTCTCGACGTAAGTAAAACAGCAAATCGGTCGACGGCGGATCGATGCCGAGCTGGCGAATCATCCCCACGATTTGCCCGCGGTGCAGCGTTGCATGATTCGCCACGTGCTGCATTTGATCGACGAGAGGCATCGAGCTTGGATCGCCGCTGAGAAGTTTGAATGGCAGCTCGGCAGCGAGTCTCGATTCGTCCAACTCCGAAACATATCGCGTACGCTGGTTGATGAGTTCGGCCCAACGTTCTTTCAGGATACTGAGGTCGACACAGGATTCAGTGCTCCAGAACGACCATGCCTCATTTTTCGTGGGAGACCGTCCATGCCACCGTTCCAGCCAGATCCATTCTGCGCCCGCCATGTGGACCAGCGTTCCGAAAATCGTTTTGTGACTAATGCCGACGTCTCGCCGCAGATTGTCATCGGACAGGTTCGCCGCCGCATCCATCGCGAGATCGTTGGCCCATTCCGTGTAATCAAATAGACGTTTGATGTCAGACAGATTCATCGTTAACCACCTTCCACTGCCACAAAAGGGCACCAAAAAGCGCATTAAGAGTTTTCTACATTTTGTTCCCTCATTGCAAATACAATAACCAGATATCGCTTTCCGCCGAGCGCATTGTAAAGTAAATGAGTTGACTATCCCGCGAGATGGCGATGCTGGTGATGAGTCCGCCTGGTAGCGCGAGCTTCTGGACTGAGTGGTGCGAAAACGGAATGAATTTATCACAGGCCTTATAGAAACCAGGAGGTCACGAGGCCAATGCTGGCGGCGAAAATCGCAGCAGTCGTGATCCAGCCCAAAATGTTCAGCCCTAAACTGTTGGTGCGAGCGCCCATGATCTTGTGATTGTTCGTCATCAACATGATCAGCAACAACAAGGGCGGCGTTGAAAAACCTTGCACGATGCCGGAAAACACGAGTGCCTTCATCGGGTTGAAGCCCAGGAAGTTCATTCCCATTGCCAGCACTGTAAACCCCGCGATCACCGCATAGAATTTTTTCGCTTCCGACGGTTTGGCGTGCAGGCTATGTTTCCATCCCACGACCTGGCAAAGATCGTAAGCCGCGCCTGTTGTCATCACCGGCACCGCCAGAAAGCCAACGCCAATCACGCCTAAAGCGAATAGCGCAGACGCGGCATTACCCGCCAAAGGCCTGAGTGCTTCGGCCGCTTCTGCCGCTGTGTTT